>DFHZ01000026.1 GCA_002371985.1 Ruminococcaceae bacterium UBA3710
GAAAACCGCTTTAATAAAGCGGTTTTCGCTTACATGGTATTTTTCCGCCGCACCTGTCGCCGGAAAAATAAATCGGCACCCACATGGTGCCGGACTTAAAAATAGTTTTATCGACAGACTGTGCGGTACCGTTTAGACGGTACCGCTTAAATATTTTATGACATTTGATTTCCTAAAAATTTCGCCGCAACATTTATAAGTCCTATATCCGACTCTTTTGGCTTTTGACAGTCCTTATTCTGGACAAGGACAACCGCTCCTCCTATATCCCCCGAAGCGACAATCGGCGAAACGGCACAAACTTTGTTTTCAAGTCCCTCAAGTGCTAAAATGTTTTTCTCGCTTTCATTTACAAAACTGCTTCTGCCCTCGATTATTTTTTCAAGTTCTTTGGTTACCTTTTTCTCCAAAGTTTCTCGCTTTGAAATCCCTGCCGCAGAAACGCATCTGTCCCTGTCGCAAATCAAAACCGAAAGTTTTGTTCCGCTCGACAAAGCATCGGCATACTCTCCGGCAAAATTTGAAAGTTCGCCTATCGGCGAATACTTCTTAAAAATTACTTCCCCTCCGGCATCTGTATATATTTCCAACGGGTCGCCCTCTCGAATACGCATGGTGCGTCTGATTTCCTTTGGAATTACCACTCTGCCTAAATCATCTATTCTTCTGACTATTCCTGTTGCTTTCATAAAGTTCATCTCCATATAAATATTTATTTACTTTTGTATTATTTACAAAAAAATAAATTGTATTCAGAACTTTAAGCAACATTTCTCTTAATTTTATAAGATTTTTTAAAATTTCGGTTAATCTCTGAAGAACAAATCTCTGGTGTAGATTTTATCTTCGGCACCTTTCAATTCATCATTCCAGCGATTGGCAATTATTACATCGCTTTTTTCTTTAAATTCATTAATATCTTTTATCACCTTACTATTAAAAAACATATCTTCTTTCATAGTCGGCTCATACACAACAACTTCTATGCCCTTCGCCTTTATTCGTTTCATAACACCTTGTATACTGCTTTGGCGGAAGTTATCGCTGCCCGATTTCATTGTCAATCTGTAAACGCCAACGGTTTTAGGGTTTCTTGATACAATCTGGTCTGCTATGAAATCTTTTCTTGTCCGGTTTGCCTCAACAATGGCAGAGATAATATTCTGCGGTACATCATTATAGTTTGCCAAAAGTTGTTTTGTATCTTTAGGCAAACAATAACCGCCATATCCGAAACTCGGATTATTATAATGCGTTCCTATTCTCGGGTCAAGCCCTACTCCCTCGATTATTGATTTTGTATCAAGACCTCTAACGGCCGCATATGTATCAAGTTCATTAAAGAAACTAACTCTGAGAGCGAGATAGGTATTAGCAAAAAGTTTAACCGCTTCCGCTTCGGTAGGATTCATATAACGAACTTCTATATCCTTTTTTATTGCCCCTTCTTTGAGTTTTTCGGCGAAAGTTTTTGCGGCTTGTTCCAAGCGATTATCGCCATTTGGAACACCGACGATAATACGGCTTGGGTAAAGATTATCATAAAGAGCCTTGCCCTCACGCAAAAATTCAGGACTAAACAGTATATTATCGCTGTTGTATTCTTTTCTTACGCTTTCAGTAAATCCCACGGGGACGGTTGATTTTATAATCATAATAGCATTCGGATTTACTTTTTTCACCTGCTCTATAACCGATTCAACCGAAGAGGTATCAAAATAGTTCTTTGCGGGGTCATAATTTGTCGGTGTTGAGATAACAACAAATTCCGCCTCTTTATAAGCCGATTCTCCGTTTGTTGTTGCAACAAGATTTAAATTTTTAGTTGCCAAATACTCCTCGATTTCTTTATCTACAATCGGAGATTTTTTACTGTTAATAAGTTGAACCTTTTCGGGTACAATATCGACCGCTACAACCTCATTATGCTGTGCTAAAAGACAGGCGATAGAAAGCCCTACATAGCCCGTTCCTGCTACTGCAATTTTCATATAATGCATCTCCTAATATATTACTGAATTTTATAATAATCTTTATACCACTCGGCAAATATTTTAAGTCCTGTTTTAAGGTCGGTGTTTGGCTTGAAACCCATATCTGATTCAAGCGCCGAAGTGTCCGCATAAGTAACAGGAACATCGCCGGGCTGCATAGGCACAAGTTCTTTGTGCGATTCAAAATCATAGTCTTGTGGTAAAACTCCCGCACTCACAAGTTCTTCCTGCAAAATATTTACAAAATCAAGCAGATTTTCCGGATGGTTATTGCCTATGTTATAAACTCTATAAGGCGGCAAAGGCAAACCGTCTTCTCCGATTTGTTTTTCAGGTGCCCTTTGCATAACCCTTTTTATGCCCTCAACTATATCGTCAACATATGTAAAATCTCGTTCACAGTTTCCAAAATTAAATATTTTTATTGTTTCTCCTTTTATCAATTTATCGGTAAAACCGAAATAAGCCATATCCGGTCTCCCTGCCCTGCCGTATACAGTAAAAAATCTCAACCCTGTTGACGGAATATTATAAAGTTTTGAATAAGCATGAGCCAAAAGTTCATTGCTCTTTTTTGTTGCCGCATATAAGGAAACAGGGTTGTCCACCTTGTCTTCTGTGCTATAAGGAATTTTTTTATTGGTTCCATAAACAGAGGATGAAGAAGCGTACACTAAATGCTCAACAGGATGTTTTCGACATGCCTCTAAAATATTATAAAAACCGATAATATTAGATTCTATATAGACATCAGGGTTTGTAATAGAATAGCGAACCCCGGCCTGTGCCGCAAGATTTACTACTAAATCAAATTTATAATTATTAAAAAGATTTTCTACCGTTCCCTTATCGGCAATATTGCCCTTTACAAAAGTCCATTTACTTCCTTTTTTATTAGTTTTTTCTATTTCCGACAAGCGATATTTTTTAA
Organism: Ruminococcaceae bacterium UBA3710; assembly: GCA_002371985.1. Lineage (GTDB taxonomy): Bacteria > Bacillota > Clostridia > Oscillospirales > Acutalibacteraceae > UBA737. The sequence continues at coordinate 2,926 of DFHZ01000026.1, forward strand.
GCGAAACATCGTAATAATCATTCAGATTGTCAAGACCGACAATATTACATTTTTGGACCGTTTTAAGCAATTCCATAACAAGATTTGAACCTATGAACCCGGCGGCACCCGTAACAAGAATTGTTTTTTCTGTTAAATCTACATTTATCGGTAACATTATTATCTCCCCCAACAAGAATTACATTTCATTATAAGAAAAATGATTTTGGCTGATTTTTTTGGCATTTTCATTCAACTTTTCACCTACAGGGTATCCGTTTTCAAGGTCTATTCTATCAATCAATATCCCCTCAGCATTGTAGTCCGGATGCACCATAATTTCAAGCATATCGCTTGGCAAATTATCTTTAATATCCTCAAGAGAGCCAAAATAGTCCGTCGTCCTAAAACCTTTGAATTTCAAATAACGATTATATATCTTTTTGACGATTCTTTTAACAATTGAAATGCTGCCAATATTTCTGTGCAAACGAATTTTATTTATGCCGTGTTCTTTACAGATTTTTACAACTATCGGTGCAATAAAAATATCGGTGTGGATATGATGGTGAGAATCTGCGTGAGTAATTCTTATACCGGAATTTTCAATCTTTTCGATTTGTGCAGTCAATTCTTCATATACTGCTTTTTTCTCATAGCGAGATAACGGCTTTGTACGGTTTACTTTTCCGTGAAATCTTCCGTTCATAACAAAACTGCTACATTTTTTGATGTTTTCAGTAAGAGGAACGCCTTCGGTTAAATTAAAATGCACACCGATATTGTTCTTTATGTCGCTGTTTTGAGAAACATTCAGTGCTAAATCAAAGGCACCACCGTTTGCAACCATAGTTGTATCGGTTATTAAGCCTTTGTTAAAAGCATCAAATATCGCCCTTGTACACGTTTCTGATAAACCGAAATCATCGGCGTTTATAATTAGTTTCATACATTACCTTTCAATCAAATTGCCATTCGATTATTTTTTACATTTAAAATCGTTTCTTGTTATTGATCGCAAAAAGAATAATCGGCATATATAACGCAAGTACTTCAAACCAAAGTCCGGTATTAATAGCCGACAAAAATATCGCTTGAATAAATGTCCAGACAATAAAACCATATCCGGAATTATTAGAATAAGGTTTTATAAAAACATTATATATCCTTTTATACATAGCATACAAAACCCCAAGTCCTATCAGCCCGTATTGTGCCAGTGTGTCAAGTATTGCAGAATGTCCGCCAACTGAGCCATGTCTAACAAACATATTACCGAACAACGGACTTGATAAAAAGGTTTCTAAAGAATACCTGTACAACCATATTCTTTTATCATCTGATGCCTCTAAAGATCTCCTGCCACCGGCAAAAGCAATTATTCTGTCTGACAATATTTTACTATCAACCCTATCGGCTAACGAGATTAAAAGGTCTGATATAACGCCTTGAAACAGCAATATAAAAATTACTGAAAATATGCCGAAAATAACAATGCCTTTAAGCGAAATTTTTCTCGAAAGAAAAATCAAAATAGACGAAGTTATAAGGAGCAATAGTGCTGTTGCATATTCGGTTACAATTGCTAATGCAAATGCTGAAATTGCCAGTGGGACAAATATAAACCACGCTATTCTTTTTTGTTTATATGCATATATTATAAGCGGATATAGCAAAACAACAGTATAAACGAAACCGTATCCGCCTATGTTTTGCCAGGTAAAACTTATGTTTCGTGCGTCCTGAGCATTATCTATAGTAGCAAGAATTCTTGCCGCAGTTGGATTTCTTATACAACCAGCAATTGTTGTTATAATAGTTGCAACAAGTGCAAATCTAAATGCAGAAAAAGACCTATTTATTGAAACCGTATCCGCCTCAAAAAAGAAAAATTGTCCGATAATAAGAGGCAGTAAAAACAGCAAAACAGAATATCCCCACAGCATAAAATCAGATGTTCTGTATATCAGTGTTAATGCCTGGTAAAATATAAACGGCAACAACATAGAAAAATACTTTTCAAAACTTTGAAAACCGTGAGCAAATGTAATCGACAGAAAGGTAAATGCACAAATCAACATATATGAATATGTAGTAAGATACTGACTGAAAACAACGCTTAAAATTGGCATAAGAGAATACAATATGACCGTTATAATCAAAAAACCAATAATCCCATTTTGATTATTTCTTGCCATTTCAAACCCTCTTTTCTATAAAACCGATAATTCTTTTGCTTTGGACTAAGTTGGATTTTTTCGACAAAACAAAATCTCTGGCAGACAGTCCCTTGTTTGTCCTATCCTGTGCCGAATATGAAAACACCTTTTTTAATGCTTTTGAAACATCTTCCGCCGTATCTCCGTCAATAGTATAAAAAAACTCATAATACTCTTCGGGTATTCCGGGAAGCCTTGTTGTCAGCAGCGGTGTTCCTGATGCCATATATTCAATGGTTTTTGACGGGAAAGAATACCTTGTATATTTTGGCGAAGTCGGTCTTGGATTAACCAAAAGGGATGCTTTCTTTTCTACTTCAAAAACTTCTTCGTTCGGATGTACCCCTTTATATATTATGCTATCGTGATTTTGACATATTTTTTCAAGTTCTTTCAGGTAATCTCCGTCGCCGTATATCCACAACTGAGCATCCGGCAGATTGGCATTCAAAAAACCGTCAACAAGGTTCTTTATTCCATAAATTTTTGCCAAACTCCCTGCATAAACTACTATGTCTTTTCCGGTTTTGCTTTTTAACAAGTCTGTTTTATCGGACAAAGTAGCCGAAGAGTCGGCTATTCCCTCTATTACAATATACGGCTTATCCTTTTTGTTGGCGACATCATTCATTTGTTCAGTCAAAAAAATAAAACTGTCGGCAAGTTTAAATGTTCCCTCATACATTTTTTGAACGGTTTTTTTGCCCGAAAGAAAATCAGGCAAATCCATAACAATGACAACTGTAGGTATTCGGCGTAGTTTTGCGGCTAAAAGCGTACCGTAAGCATTTGCGAGATTTTGGAAATCACAAAGCAAGTAACTCTTTTCTTTTCCCGAAAAAAGGACATTTAAAAATCCCCCGCAAAAAACCATAATTTGACGGAGAATAGGTATATTTAAAGATTTATAATAATGATATGATACCGTTCCTTCAAATTCGTCGGGCTCATTTATAAACAGTTGTTTTTTTACATGTCGGCTAATCGGCAGACTTGAAAGGCAGCGAACATTAACATTGCTCTCAGCAAAACCCTTAATCAATAAACTATGATACTTTTGGTCTGCTCTCAGCACAAATTTTTCACTATCGCCAAACAATTGCCTGTATTTTTTCTCGCTGCAATTTGTGTACGAATATAAAATATTCAATATGTTTCACTCTCATTAATTATTTATTATTTCTATATGCTTTTTTGCCATTTTCTCTATAGTATAATTCTCAATTGTTTTTAAAGCATTATCAGATATATCAGACAAAAGTTTATCATCGTTTAAAAGCATTTTAATGATCTTAACGGTATCAGCCGCATCGTCCACCTTTACAATATACCCATTTTTTCCGTTTTCGATAAGTTCGAGTCCGGCTACGCAAACATCGGTTGTAATAACCGGTGTTCCATTTGCCATAGATTCGTTTACTACAAGCCCCCATGCCTCTCCACGAGTAAGCAAAACAGACATATCCGCAGCCTGATAGTATTTAAACAACGCCTTTTTCTCTTTGAAAGGCAAAAAGTGGACATTCGTAAGTGATTTTTCTTTTTTCCAAAGAAGGAATTCTTCTGTCGGCTCATCGCCGATTATGTAAAATCCTACAGTGTTAGGCAATTTTTCGGCTACTTTTAATAGTGTATCATAGCCTTTTCCGTATCCGTTCAAGTACGAAAAACGGCCAACCGATACAATTATTTTTTCTTCTGTTAGTTGAAGTTCTTTTCTTAAAGAAACTTTTTCGCTTTCCAAAAGCGGTCTTTCAAGTATATCTGAATCATAAAGTGATGTAAACGGATAACGATGTATTTGATTTTTTAAGGCTCCATATGCAATAAAGTATTCATCACAAGATTTACTTGAACTAAAATACCCTTTTGCACCGGTAATTAAATAGCTCTTTAGCTTTTCTTTAAAGCCCTTGCCGTTTTTAGGAGTTGCTCCATCAGCCTCTATATAATAATCTATGTGTTTTTTCTTCATATAACAAATAGTCAAAATTGCCGTTATAGAAGAAATACCGCCGCAAATTATAACATCATAATTATTTTCCTTAATATTCTTTATTGCCTTTAATGAAAATGCCGTATCAACTCCGGTGGAAATTCCATTCAGTGTTATCCCACGAAAATTTTCAAACCGGTGTTTTTTCCAAGACGCATCTCGCTCATCTGATGTTTCTTTCTCAAATAAAACCGTTAAATCACATAGTTTTCCTAATTCGTTAAAAAAATTAACCCTATATGGCGAAGGAATGTTTGTTAAGTATAGAACTTTCATATCCTAACCCTCGCCGGAGATAGTTCTATACGAAAATTTAAGCAATTTATCTAATTTGGAACTATCAAAAACAGAATGTTTGACTTCTAATTTCTCATCAAACGCCGGAAATGTAACATACTTAACTGTTGCATTGTTTTTTTTGGCAATTATTTGTGCCAACTCGCCAAGAGTTTTTGTGTCTCCTCCAACATTATACACTCCCAAACAACTCTTGTTGTTTGCTGCCTGTACCAGCACTTCACAAATATCAATTATATGAGTAAATGTTCTCCTTGAGGTTCCGTCGCCAAAAACAGTTATTTCCTTGTTTTCTTCTGCCTGTTTAGTAAAAAACTCGTATGTACCGTAGGTCGGCTCAATGCCGGGAAGAGAACCGTAGGGAACGCAAATTCTCAGCACGCAATAAGGTATATTATAAATATTTGAAAAAACTTCCAAATATTTTTCTGCCGCATATTTATTTACAGAATATATGCTTTTAAAAGCTTTTAAGGCTGTCTCTTTGATAGGTTTATCACTTGAAGCATACATAAGCCTTGTAGACGGATAGATTATTTTTGCCCTTGATTGTTTACGGATATAAGCCTTAAGGAAATTTATAAGGAACACTTCGTTTACTTTAATGAATTGCTCGTACTTGTCAAAACCGGCTTTTGTTCCGGTAAGACCAGTAAAAAAGAATAAGACATCACAAGAAAAATCTATGTTTTCCAAGGACTTTTCATCTTCAAAATCAATTTGAGTATAGTTCTTGGTTGAGCCACCATCAGGCTGTATATCATATAAATTTATATCAAAACTTCCAGCATATTTGGCATTAAGATATTCTTTTAAGTTTTTTGCAATATAGCTGTTAGCACCTATTATCGCAACCTTTCGCATATTGCACATCCTTTACTATTCGTTTTACCAGATCGTTTGCTTTGTTCTCAAAATCAAAGTTTTCGAGTGCATATTCCCGACATTTCCTTGATGTTTCATCTGTTTTCTTATCAATTGTTTTTATATAATTTATCAAAGAATTCAATTCATCTACAGGAAACAACTTAGCAGTTTCCGGACAAGCGGTATCAGGTATTCCCGAAGAATTAAAACCTATTATCGGAGTGCCGCAGGCTTGAGAAATCAAACAAACCGTTGGGTATGTGTCTTCTTTACTTGTCATAACAAAAGCGTCTGCCAAAGTGCAAATTTGGGAGAGTTTTTTCTGGTCTTTAATATAAGGGAGCGACACGCAGTTTTTCGGTATAATGAACGATTGATCGTCGTTTCCTATATGAACAAATTGAACATCGCTGTTTTGACATTCCCTTGCCGCTTTGAAAAACACTTCTTTCACACATTTTCTTGGGTCTGATAGTTGATTTATCGAAATAACCACCGGTTTTGTTATATCCAAACCAAGTTCTTTTATAACATTGCTCGGGTCTGTCGGCTTATAAACATTTTTCACATCTATTCCCCATGCACAGGACAGCACTCTTTCCTGCTTTTCGTTAAAAAGCGGCGAATCGAGTGCACGGCGACAATTTTGAGGCGTTGAAATGAAATAAAGATTAGATAATCCGTTATAATTTCTTGTTTTGTTTTCAAAACCTTTTTTTGAACAATCAAATAATGTTTTTGGATACTCTTTTAGTTTCGGACAGTTTCCGCAACCATCTTTATATTTTTTGCAATCGCCCGCATAAGTGCATTTGCCGTGATAAGCATACTCGTCAAACATATAATAATAAACCGGAACATTAATGCTTTTCAGAAGTTTGAAAAGAAAATTTTCATTTATATAATAACCATGCAAATTACCAAGAACCACAGCATCGGGCTTAAACTGCTTAAATTGCCTTTTTAATCTTATGGAAGATATGGGAGATTTTACACTATTTAAACCAAACAATCTTGTAAACAACGCATTTACATAGAATTCTATCGCAGGAGTAATCTTTTTGGCTCTTTGCTGCTCGGGATGTTTTCCTCTTCCGTACAAAAACAAAGTTTTATGTCCGTTCTGACGAAATATTTCTTGTAGATTAAACATTATATTTCCGGTGCTACCGTCTTTAATAACGCTGTTAATAAACAATACTTTCATTTTTCCTCCGACTATCTTTTACGCATTGATCAGTTTTTGAATTTCCCTCAAATATCTTGACACGCATATCTGCTTTGACAAATTGTTTTTTACATAATCCCGTGAGTTGCATTCGGTTTTTATGTTTAAAGACCATTCGTTATATTTTTTTTCAATTTCTTTTGCAAGAAGTTTTTTGTTTTCAGGCTCAACACATGTTCCGCCACCGGATTTTTCTAAAACCCCCGATAAAGCACTATCCGTATCAAAAGATGCTACAATCGGAGTGTTACAAGCCATAATGCTCCATGTTTTGCTTGGCAACCCTGTTTTCCCTACACCTTTTTTGCCTGTTATCAGTGCCAAATCGCCTAAACTGTAAACTTCAGAAATTCTATCAGGTGGCATAAGCCCTCTGATTACAATATTGTTTATATTTTCCTGTTTTACCCGTTCCTTTATTCTCTCAAACTCAGAACCGCTTCCAAAAAGCAAAAACAATATGTTTTTGCTTGAAAAATCTTTCGCAACATCCAATATTATGTCTACATTCTGAGATTCTCCCATATTTCCGGCATAGACAACGATAAACGAATCGGGCAAAACTCCGAGTTCGCTTATAAGTTTATTTTCGCTTTTTAAAACAGGGCGAATTTTTTGAGTATCAACCCAATTAGGTATTATTTCTAATTTTTTCTCCGAAACTCCTTTTGCCAAAAGATTATTTTTCATTGAATTTGATATGGTAATAATTTTATCCGCTTTTAAGTATGTACGGTTTTCGATAAATCTGCCGATTTTCCAAAGGACAGAGCCTTCCTTTGTAAGACCTGTAGAAACGAGTGAATCGGGGAAGACATCCTGCAAAGAGTAAAGAAAAGGTATGTTTTTCTTTTTTGCGACTATGCCGGAAATATAACCTTGCGTTGGGGGAGTGCTGTTGGAAAATATCAGGTCGGCATTGCTTTTTTTGGCAAAATGAATTGTGCGAAAATTACACCAAAAATATCTGATTGCTCTTAAAATTACCGATTTGCCCTCTTGCGGAGCGGAAAATCTCAATATTTCCAAGTTACCGCCATTTTTAATTTCTTTTTTTATCTTTTTATATTCTTTTGCGGTTTTAGCCGTTATTCCTCTTGTTGGTGTAGGGCATATAACCTTAACTTTATAGCCTTTTTCGATTATTCCCTCTATTAAATCTTTTTCCAGGTGGGAAAAAGCAATAATTTCAGGTTCGTAATATGCATCAAGTATCAAGACTGTTTTTTGCATTCATTTCCAACATCTTTCTTTTATATTCCGGAAAACCTATACTCGTTCATAAGTCTTCCTTCACGAGTTGTAAACTGTCTATGTAATACGAAATTGTTTTTTTGATAAAATTTGTTTGCCGCTTCATTATTCTCGGCATCGGTTTCAAGGGTTATATAATCATATTTGTTAAAGTCTACTGATTTTTTAAGATAATCTATCATAGCACTGCCTATACCGTTTGTTTTTTCGTCAGGCAAAACTCCGATAGAAGACAACTCAACATAAGGCTCGTCCCTTTTTGACTCGGAAGGTTTTAAAAATGCACCCAATATATGCATAAATGCTTTCGGTCGCCTCAAAAAAGCCAGAAAAGCAAACCACCCGAACGCAATCAACCTTTTTCTTATCATATATTTATAAAGTTCGCTCAAATTCGCCGAATAGGCTAAAAAACCTACGGTTTTGCCGTCGTCTTCGGCAATCAAAAGTCCGGAGTTTTTATCCTCTGTAAAAGAATGGTACATCTGATACAAAAAACCTTTTCCCATAAAAGTCAAGAAAAAACCTTTGAATGTTTCATTATGTATTTCAACTACATTCTTTAAAGTATCAATTTCTTCCGGTCCTGTTTCTCTGACCGTTATAACTTTGGTAGAGGTGTTGCTTTCGGTATTTGATACTTTTGAATATGTTTGAGCCATTACTTATATTCCTTTCCGAGTACGGCAAATACTGTTCTTAATAATGTCAACATTTCTCTTAGAAAAGAAAATCGTTCAATAGAATTTAAATTCCATACCATTTTAGCCGGTAAAATATTTTCTATATACACTTTATCAACATCGTCTGCTTCGCTCAAAAAAGCATATTCGTTTTTATAGCGAATGGATGCCTCGCTTGTAATTCCGGCAGGTAATAAAAGGGTCGCCATAAATTCAGGTTTGTATTGCTCGACATATTTAACTACTTCGGGTCTTGTGCCGACAAAGGACATATTTCCGGACAAAACATCAAGTAATTGCGGTAATTCGTCAAGCCTGAAACGGCGGAGTTGTTTTCCGATTTTTGTAACTCTTGCGTCATTTTTTACGGTAACAGCAGAGCCAATCTTTTCCGCATTTACAACCATTGTTCTGAATTTATGTATTTTGAAAACTTTTCCGTTGGCGGTAACTCTGTCTTGCAGATAAAAAGCCGGTCCTTTAGAATCAATCTTAATCGTTATAGCAATGATTATCATCGGTATCGCCAAAATAATCAATAAAATCAGCGACGCAAAAAAGTCAAATGCTCGTTTTATCCACAACGAAAGTCTTCTTTTTTGTAAAATATCGTAATATGGCTTAACTTCGTCTGTTCTCATATTTGTAGGGAGATCTTCCCATTTTTTTAATGCCATTTTTTAGCCCCTGCCGTGTATTATTTTAATTACAGTTATCAAGATATTCCCTTGTAATTTCGCAGTAATTCTTTATAATATACTCTACATCTTCGTCGCTTAATTTTGTATGCAGAGGTAATGTTATGCTATTAACATATTTTGAATATGCTACGGGGTACTCTGATATATTAAAGCCTAATTTCTTGTATGCCGTGTGCATGGGAAGAGGTTTATAGTGAACATTGGTTGCTATTCCACGCTCTGCCATTTTCGTTATTATTTCATTTGCCTGTTCTCTGTTTATGCCAGGAATTCTTGTAATATACAAATGCCCAGAACTTGTTATATTTTCGCTGTAATGCTTAAGAACTTCTATGCCAAGCGGTTTGAATGCTTTATCGTACTGCTCTATTATTTGCTTTCTTCTTTTCAGCATTTCGGGGTATCTTTCAAGTTGTGCAAGACCCATAGCAGCCATAATATCGGTCATATTACATTTGTACCATGTTCCGACAATATCGTATTCCCATGCCCCGATTTTGTTTTTGGAAAAAGCATCCTTTGACTGTCCGTGCAAAGAATAGAGTTGAAGTTTATGATAAATTTCTTCGTCGTCGATACCGTCTATATGATTCCAAAGTATCGCTCCGCCTTCGGCAGTAGTAAAATTCTTAACGGCATGGAAAGAATAGTTTGAAAAGTCGGCAACAGAGCCTATCATTGTTCCCTTGTAACAAGCACCGAACGCATGGGCACAGTCTGCAACAACGGCAACTCTGCCCATTGCCTTCTGAATATCGTTATCGGGTTTGAAAACAGATTTTTTCTTTTCTACTATTGAAAAAATCTTATCATAATCACACGGAATACCGCATAAATCAACCGGTATTATCGCCTTTGTTCGTTCGTTGATTGCATTTTCTAATTTCTCGTAATCAATCTGCAACGATCCGGCTTCGTCAGAGCAATCAACAAGGACTGTTTTTGCTCCTATATGTGAAATAACCGATGCCGACGAAGTATATGTATATGCACAAGTAATAACCTCATCATCTTTACTTCCGCCATCTTGCGGTCCGATTCCGAGAACACGAAGCGACAGTTCAAGTGCAGCAGTGGCAGAATTCAGGCAAACACAACGGGGAGAGCCCTCGCCTTTGTAGCCTTGAACCCACTCGGAAATCTTTTTTTCGAGAAGTTTGGTTTTAGGACCTGTTGTAATCCAGCCGGAACGCAATACTTCGGACACATATTTTATTTCGAGTTCAGAAATATCCGGCGGACTAAATGCTATTTCTCGTTTTTCAAATACATCTTTCATTAGAATTCCCCAAACACAAAATCGAATTTTCTCTGCCTTGGTCTTTTTTTCTTTTGCCTTTTACATTTTTTCCTTGCTTTTTAAAACCAAGAAAATCAAAAAGGGCGCAGACAACCCCACAATATAGAATTTTAAATATTATACAATAAAATAAATAAAATATCAAGTAAAAACGGTAATTATGCCTGTTTTTCTAAACATTGACATTTTTATTGTAAGTTCGACCGATTTTTCCAAATATAACAGTTTTTGCGATGATAAATATGCAAATTTTGGTTTACTTTTTTTGAGTTTTGTAATATTATACTTATATTGCATAATCGTATTTCATTAAAAATTTTGTTTAAGGAGTTTGAAATGTTTAAAAAAGCAATTAACAAATGGAACAGCATCGGGCTCATTTTCCGCATTTTAGGCGGAATTGTTTTGGCGGTGCTTCTGTACTTAATTTTTGATTTAGGTTTTAATCACACAATTTCTTGGCTTGTAATTTTCGGTGATTTATTTGTCGGTGCCTTAAAAGCGATTGCACCGTTGCTTGTATTCACCTTGATTATGAGTTCTCTTGCAAACGCCAAAGGAAATATCGGGCGTCGTTTTTCGCTTGTCATTGTACTTTATATTCTGACAACCTTACTTGCGTCGCTTATTGCCGTAAGTGCAAGTTTCTTGTTCCCGATTACCGTAAAACTAACATCGGTTGCCGGAGCAGACGGATATTCGCCGGTCGGCAGTATAGGCGAAGTGCTTAAATCTCTTCTTCAAAAGACGGTTGCAAACCCTGTAGAGGCTATTTCTCAAGGCAATTATATAGGCATTCTGTTTTGGGCTGCTTCTCTCGGTACGGCATTTAAACTTTTCGGTTCAGATGCTTCAAAATCATTTTTGGAAGATGCTTCAAATGCCGTTTCTGCCGTAGTTCGCGGCATAATATCATTCGCACCGTTCGGTGTATTGGGTCTTTTGTATTCCACCCTTTCTACTACCGGATTTGATATTTTCACAGATTACGGTCGCCTTGTTTTAATGATTGTCGGCTGTATGGCAGTCTCGGCACTCATAATAAACCCGTTAGTTGCCGGAATAATGTTAAAAGCAAATCCATACCCGCTTTTGTTTAAGTGCATTAAAGAAAGTGCAATAACCGCTTTCTTTACCCGCTCTTCTGCGGCTAATATACCTGTAAATATGTCGCTTTGCAAAAAACTGAATTTAGACCCCGACTTTTACTCGGTTTCAATTCCGCTGGGTGCTACGATAAATATGGACGGAGCGGCGATAACAATTGCCGTTATGTCGCTTTGTGCCGCTAAATCTTTGGGCATTGAGGTTGACTTTGCAACCGCCCTGCTTTTATGCGTTGTTTCAACCCTCGGTGCTTGCGGTGCGTCGGGTATAGCAGGTGGGTCGCTGTTGCTTATTCCTCTTGCTTGTTCTTTGCTCGGCATACAAAACGATGTCGCTATGCAAATGGTAACTATCGGCTTTATAATCGGTGTTATTCAAGACTCGGTTGAAACCGCACTTAACTCTTCGGGCGATGTTTTCTTCACCGCAACCGCCGAATTTTACGAGTGGAAAAAGCAAGGAAAATCTATTTCTTTGCCGAAATAAAATTGAATAAGACAAAAGGAAAAAGCACTCGTGTGAGTGCTTTTTTTATATCTTATAACTTTTTAAAATCGTATTTTCGCAATGTTTATAATTCTTTTTCCCTGCTTTTCTGCCTTTTCGACCATTTGTCCTGCCCCTCCTAAATGGTGATAGGCATAACAAACAACTATGTCGGACTGTTTTAGCATCCATTCGTTTCGCCATACTATTCCAAATCTTCTCGGGACTTTTTCAAGACCGTTAGGAAAAACGGTTTCTTCAGGCTCAACAAAACAAAAATTATCGGTACTTTTAGGCATATAGGCGAGTACAACCCTATAATCTATATGCGAAAACTCTTCTTTCATTTCACGAAGAACTTTAATAACCATATAATCAAAATGTCCGTGATTGCCGACATAAAAACGGCTGACATTTTCGTTTTCTATTAAAGAGCGAATTTGCTGACGAAGATTATCCATTATTTCTTCTTTTGCATCGTGATGCCCGAAAAAGCAACAAACGGTTTCTTTCAAATAATCACCCCAATAAAAAAAGCACATCCCCGAAGGGATGTGCCGAAAAAGCGTTCTCCTCGGTATGTGCGACCATAACCTATCCACTGCGTGAGATTTCAGAAAACGCCTTTTACCAAGGTATTTTCTCACGCAGATAAAAGAATATTAAGTTATGGTCGCAGGTTTATTTTACCATAAGGAATAAATATTTGCAATAATAAAAAAACACACCCTTTTTAGGGTGTGTCAAAAAATAATATGTAGGGGACGATGCCCACATCGTCCCGGTCAGGAGATTTTTTAATCTATCGGTTTCATCGTGGGGAAGAGGATAACATCTCGTATAGATTCATTTCCCGTAAGGAGCATTACAAGTCGGTCGATACCGATACCGCAACCGCCTGTTGGCGGCATACCGTATTTTAATGCGGTAACGAAATCGTCGTCAAGCATATTTGCTTCGTCGTCGCCGCATTCACGGAGCATTAACTGATGTTTAAATCTTTCAAGTTGGTCGATAGGGTCATTAAGTTCGGAATAGGCATTTCCGTATTCCGTTCCCATAATGAACAACTCAAATCTTTCGGTCAGATACGGTTTATCGGGTTTTCTCTTGGTAAGCGGAGAAACCTCAACCGGATAGTCCATAATGAATGTCGGTTGTTCGAGTGTTTCTTCGACAAATGCGTCAAAGAAACTTACCAAAATATCGCCCCATGTTTCTTTTCCGTTTTCAATTTCGATATGTTTTTCCTTTGCGAGAGCAATAGCCTTTTCGTTATCCTCTGCAAAACTTTCAAAATCTATGCCGGTAACATCTAAAACCGCTTGTGCCATAGTCTTTCTTGCAAAAGGCTTTTCAAGGTCTATATCGACACCCTTGAATGATACCTTATAGGAATCATTTGCGGCAAGAGCGGCATTTCTTATTATTGCTTCCGTTCTGTCCATCATACCTTTATAATCGGTATAAGCCTCATAAAATTCAATAGAGGTAAATTCGGGGTTATGTTTGGTATCCATTCCCTCATTACGGAAAATTCTGCCTATTTCGTAAACTCTATCCATTCCGCCGACGATAAGTCGTTTAAGGGGAAGTTCGGTAGCAATTCTCATATACATATCAATATCAAGAGAATTATGATGCGTTACAAAAGGTCTCGCCGTAGCACCACCGGCGATTGTATTAAGAACCGGTGTTTCAACCTCTAAATAGCCAACATCGTCAAGAGTTTTTCTGACTGATTTTATAATTTTACTGCGTTTTACAAATGTTTCCCTTACTTCGGGGTTTACGATAAGGTCAACATAGCGTTGGCGGTATCTTGTATCGGTATCTTTAAGACCGTGGAACTTTTCAGGCAACGGAATTAAAGATTTCGTTAAAAGTTCGATTTTTTCGGCGTGAACAGAGATTTCTCCTGTTTTAGTCTTGAAAACATAGCCTGTAACACCGATTATATCGCCTATATCCCATTTTTTAAACGAAGCATAATCTTCCTCGCCGACGCCGTCCCTTGAAACATAAAGTTGAATATCGCCGTCGCCGTCACGAAGACCGGCAAAACTTGCTTTTCCCATTATTCTACGGCTTATCATTCTTCCTGCAACAGAAACTGTTTTTTGGTCGAAAGAATCAAAATCGTCTTTTATTTCTTTAGCGGAATTGGTTACATCAAATTTTGTCTTAACAAAAGGGTCTTTTCCGCTTTCTTTAAGGGCAGACAATTTATCAAGTCTTACCTTTAAAAGTTCGTTCAAATCCTGATTTTGCATATTTGTTACATCAGCCATAGTTTTTTCACATCTTCTTTCCTTAATAAAAGGGCAGTTTTCAAAAACTGCCCTTCGAGAATTACTTTGAAATTTTTAAAATTTTAAGTTTAATTTCTCCGGCAGGAGCTTCAACGATAACCTCGTCGCCAACCTTTTTACCCAAAAGGGCTTTGCCGACAGGAGATTCATCGGAAATTTTTTCTTCCATAGGGTTCGCTTCGGTAGACCCTACTATTTTATATGTGCATTCCTCGTCAAATTCTATATCAAGAACTTTAACCTTGGTACCAACCATAACGGTTTTTGCGGCACCTTTAATATCTGCAATAACCTCAACATTTTTAAGCATTGCTTCAATTTCAACTATTCTTGCTTCGATTTTTGCTTGTTCGTTCTTTGCTTCGTCATATTCGCTGTTTTCAGAAAGATCGCCATAACCTCTGGCAATCTTGATTTTTTCGGCAATGTCTGCGCGGCCGACCGTTTTTAGTTTTTCGAGTTCGTCTTGTAGTTTTTTAAGACCGTCTTCGGTTACTTTAAATGTTTTAGCCAAGAAAACAACCACCTTCAAAAAATAATTATCGGTGCTTTTGCACCGAACGACCTACATATTATATATTCATTACCGGAAGATGTCAAGTTTTATCTTGACAGGGGTAATATATGTGTGTTAGATTAAAAAGAAAAGCAGTCCTCAATTTTTCAGTTTGGTGGGTGCGTTATGAAATTAAATACGAAGCAAACTATACTTATAGGCTTTTCTTTTATGTCTATACTTTGTTTTTGGCAGTTTTACGACCAGGTTATACCGTTTCTGCTTGAAAACAAATTCGGACTTAAAACCTTTACGGCAAACGCCATTATGTCTATAGACAATGTTCTTGCCATATTTATGTTGCCGCTGTTCGGCACAATTTCCGACAGGACGAACACGAAACTCGGCAAAAGAACACCTTATATATTATTCGGCACGATATGTGCTGTAATTCTTATGGGTGTTATGGCATATTTTGTAAATATAATAAACTTTACAGGCTTTATTATTTCGTTGATTTTGCTTCTTATTGTTATGGCGATTTACAGAACTCCTGCTGTCGCCTATATGCCGGATGTTACCCCTAAACCGCTGAGAAGCAAGGCAAACGCTATTATTAACCTTATCGGTTATCTCGGAGGAATTTTTGCCACCGTTGTTATGATGTTTATGCTTAAAAGCAAAAAAACAGCCGACGGAACGAGTATTTATACCGAAGAGCAGTCATTTGTACCCATTTT
Source organism: Ruminococcaceae bacterium UBA3710 (assembly GCA_002371985.1). Classification (GTDB taxonomy): domain Bacteria; phylum Bacillota; class Clostridia; order Oscillospirales; family Acutalibacteraceae; genus UBA737. Next base: position 18,591 of record DFHZ01000026.1, read on the forward strand.
TATTGTTATCGCTTTATTTATGCTCATAAGCGTCCTTATTATGGTGTTTTCGGTAAATGAAAGCAAAGCTGTAAAGGACGCAAACATAGAAAAAGAACAAGAGGAAACCTCTAAGCATCACGAAAAACTTGACAAATCAAAATTCACCAGCCTTGTTTTGATACTTATCTCCGTATTTCTATGGTATGCGGCATACAACTCTGTTACAACCGCTTTTTCAAGATATTGCGTAAATATTTGGAATACCGACCTCGGCACCTCTTCCGGATATTTGCTCGTTGCAACGGTTGTCGCTATCGCTTCTTTTGTTCCGCTCGGTTTTTTGTCTAACAAAATAGGCAGGAAAAAGACGGTGATAATAGGCGTTATAATGATGGCGGTCAGTTATTTCGCTGCATTTTTCATTAAAACGCAAACTCCCGTTATGTATGTGATTTTCGGAGTTGTAGGTATTGGCTGGGCGGCTATAAATGTAAATTCTTTCCCGATGGTTGTAGAACTTTCAAATGCTTCAAACATCGGAAAATATACCGGTTATTATTACACATTTTCTATGGCGGCACAAATAGCAACCCCTTTACTTTCGGGATTTATTATCGACAATTTAGGTTTTGGATATAAAATCCTTTTCCCATACGCTACAGCATTTATGGTATTGGCATTTATAACAATGCTTTTTGTGAAGCACGGCGATTCAAAGCCGGAAGTTTCCGATGCCATAAAAGATGCCATTTCGTCAGATTGATATTTTGGAGGAATTGATTATGCAATGCCTTTTCAGACGCTTTGTTGAAGCAATATTGGTTGAAGTCTCCCTTTCGTTATTTGCTATTCTTTTATATTTACTTAATTTTTTTAAAAACGAAATGCTGATTATAGTCGTTTGCTCTGCTTTTGCCATAATATATTTAGTCTGGACTGTAATTTGCCTTTTCGGATACAGAATGTCTATTGCCGGTAAACAAACATATTACAAAACAAACCTTTTTGTATATTCTGTTTTGTGTATTGCTGCACTTATCGTTACAACCGCTATTCACTTTGTGAAAAACAACAAGTTATTATTAGTTTTAAAACTATGTAATTCCGCATTATTTTTTCCTTTTAAAATTTTCCATTATTTAGGAAAATTGGTGGGACTTAATATAGGTTTTGCCCCTTCGGCGGCAATGTTTTCGGCTCTTATATTTATCATTGTTTTACTTTTGCCCGTTTTTGTAAACAAAGGGCGATATTTAAGACGCCATTGGCAATTTGAGAGAAATTTGTTTGGAGATTGATATATAGCAAACTCGCCATCAGCAAGGTGCTGATGGCGAGTTTTTTAATTCCTCACTTTATAATTACCGCTCGTTTCCGTTTGAGAGGTACTTTATAATACACAGGGTTGAGGTAAGCAAAAGGGTGAAGAAGAAGGCATAAAAACCGGCTACAACCGTGATTACCGCTGTCGATACTGCCGTATCTACCAACAATGCAACAACCGACAAAACAATAGAGCCTATAATTCCTACTATCTGTGCAAACAAGGCAGGAGAATTACCTAAATTTCGGGAATTTGAATAGGTTACTCCGGCAACTAACAAGGTCGCCGTCATATACAAGATAGCAACCGCAAGAAGAACAACAAAGAATATGGGGCTTAATACTATATTTTCAGACATTGCCGCAAAAGCAAATACAAGACCGATTACAATACTTATAATTACAGCACATATTGTGCATCCTTTTCTATCGCTTCGACAAAACAATGACATTTTTTCACCTCCCTTTTATACTATGTTTTTATCCGCTCCTTGTTCCCAAAACAAACGGACAATTAACTAAAATGTTGAAAAAAATTTTTTTATATGATAATATTTTTTAGAGTAGGGGGATATTTTATGTTATCTGATGCACGGCAAAAATATATTAAAGATGTGGCATTTAAAAACGGGGAAGTTATAATAAGCGAGGTGGCAAAAGACCTTGATGTTTCGCTTGAAACCGTAAGGCGGGATATAAACACATTAGTAAGACGTGGTTTCCTCGAAAAGGTTCATGGCGGTGCCGTTCCTGTTTTGCCAAATTTTATTATAAGCAAATCTACAGAGAGAAAAAGTGCAAAAGAACGCAAAAAACAAAAACTCGGTGTCTTTGTCGGCGACATTATAAAAGGTTACTCTACCATTTTTCTTTCTAACGGAACTGCCGTCGAAACCATTACAAATCTCGGCAACAATCAAAACTCCGTTTGCGTTATCACGAACTCTCTTTCCGTTGCCGAAACTTTCGGCAACGGAACCGAAGAAGACTTAAAAATCAATGTTCATTTATTGGGCGGACAATTTAATTCCGAAAAGCGATATACATTTGGTCCTGCCGTTATTTCGGAGATAGGAAAATACAATGCTGATGCAGTTGTAATAACCGCTGACGCTATTGACGAATACGGGGCTATGTGTAATTCTGCCGATGAAGGAATGATAATATCCGAAATGGTAAATTCCTCCGCAAAGGTTATCCTTATGGCCGACAGTTCAAGTTTCGGAGAAAAGGCAGTTTTTCGCCATTGTCCCATGGATAAAATCGACCGCATCGTTACCGACGATTTACGAACCATTCCCCAATCAATAATAAAAGTTGCCAAAAAGAAAAAGATTAAAATTGACATTATTTGATATAGAAATCGAATGTTTTTATGTTTATGAATATAACAAGGAGAAACCATGTACGATTTAGTAAAAGTAAATGACAACGATTACTACATTGATTATCCGTCAAAAATCGGTATTGTTCGGATAAACGATAACGATGTTGTATTGATTGACAGCGGAAACGATGCGTATTCCGCCAAAAAGACATTGAAAATATTAAACGAGAACGGCTGGAACTTAAAAGCGGTTTTTAATACGCATTGCCATGCTGACCATATCGGCGGAAACAAGTATCTGCAAGAACATACAGGGTGCAAATGTTTTGCTTTTAAAACCGAAGAGCATTTTGCAAATGCGACCTATTTCGGACCTATCGCTCTTTTCGGTGCCAAACCGATAAAGAAACTTAACGGTAAATTTTTCAAGGCAGAGCAAAGTGTTGTTTCTCCCCTTACCGAGAGCGATTTGCCGGACGGAATGTCTATAATTCTTCTTCCCGGTCATACCGAGTCGATGATTGGTTTTTTAACTAAAGACAAAACCGCATTTATTGCCGATGTTGTATCGAGCGAAAAAACGATTGAAAAATACGGTGTTTGTTATCTTTGGGACTATAAAACCGCACTTAATACCCTTGACTATGTAAAAGAAATCGACGCTGAAATTTTTGTACCGTCCCACGCAGAGGCATCCAAAGATATTTCGGCACTTGTTGAAATAAACAAAGAACAGATATTGAAAACAGAGGCTCTTTTGCTTAAAATTTGCGAAAAGCCTACCGCTTTTGACGATATTTTAAAGCAGGTTTTTGATTATTTCTCGCTTTCTATGACCGAGGGACAGTTTGCACTCGTCGGAAGCACAATTCGTTCCTATCTTTCCAAAATGCAGGAAGAAAAATTACTCGATATAGAATTTAACGACAATTATATGCTTTGGGTAAAGAAAAATGATTGATAAAAAGTATCTTGCTGTTTTAAACGAATGTCCCCTTTTTAAAAATATGGACGAAGAAACTGTAAACAAGACTGTTTCTATTATGTCTGGAAAAATAAAAAGTTATGAAAAAGGCGAATTTTTACATAATGATTATGAAATTTTAACCTCTTTCGGGCTTGTTTTAAGCGGAACGGTTGCCGCTTGTGTCGACGATATAGACGGAAACCGAATGATTATGACAAATGTAGAAAAGGGACAAACTTTCGGCGAATCTCTCGCATTTTTGAAAATAAAAAATTCTCCCGTTTATGTCTATGCAACTTCAAACTCTTCCGTTCTTTGGCTAAACCCGGACAATTTGTACGAAAACAAGGCGGAAGGTTTTAACCTTGAACTTTTAAAGCGGTTTACGGAAATTATAGCAATACGCCCCCTTCAAATGAATGAAAGAATACAAGTTTTATCAAAAATAAAACTAAGGGACAGAATAATTACATACCTTAGCGGTCTTGCAAACGAAAAAGGAAAAAAGGTAATAACCGTACCTCTTAACAGGGAAGATATGGCAAATTATATCGGTGCAAACAGAACAGCACTTTCAAGAGAATTATCCTCTATGAAAAAGGACGGCATTATAGATTTTCGCAAAAACACATTTTATATATTACACTGACAAAAGCACTCGGAGTTAAGAGTGCTTTTTAGTGTTATAAACCGATAAAGTTTTATTTAAAATGTATTCGTGCCCCTCGCTGTTCGGGTGAGGATCAATGCAAAAGCACCTGTTTTCAAAATCTATTTTTACATTCGTTTTTTCACTGCCAAGCGAAGAAATATCTGACACATAATATTTCTTATTGTAATATTTGTTTGTCATTAAAAACTTGTTCATTTCGTCAATATATGTTTGAACATTATCGCCGAACTGGATAAGCCTTACTCCCCCTTTATCATAAACAAAATCTTTATAGGGATTATAATAACTCTCAACTATTATAAGGGCATCCGGGTTGATTTTCTCAATCTCGTCAATTATTTTTACAAAATTATTTTTGTACCCGTCCAATACATTTTGAAGTTTTTCCTTTGCCGTTTTACTGCTGATAGATTTTGTCATTGTATCAAACAGCAAAAACAGTTTCATTTTATCTTTTTTCAGCGAATCTATTTTTTTGATTATATCCTTTTCGTTTGCAGCATTTACAGAAGAGTATAAGATTTTAAGCCCGGGAGACAAGCAGTCGTTTGAGCCTATCGAAATAGTTATAACATTCGATTCTTCTATGCTTTTTTTATATTTATCATTCTTTAATGATTCGAGCAAATCTTTTGTTTTTGCTCCGCTTACGGCAAGATTGTTTACCTTTTTTGCATTTATTTTTTCCGAAAATTTATATGCAAAATTTTCTTCGACATTTTCTCCGTCTTTTTCGTATCCGGGAAGTGCAAAACCCGACGAAATGCTATCACCTAAATAGGTATATACAATATTTTCCTGCTTTTTCTTTTCAGCAACGGAATTTACGCACTCAAACAGAATAATCGCAACAAAAGTACCTACAATAAACACACAAATAACTATTAAAAAATATTTTAAAACTTTCATAACTTTTTCACCCTTATAGTATTATTTTTCTTAAAATAACAGTTATTATCGGTAAATAAAGTTATTGATTTTGCGGTAATATATTTGTTGAAAAAAAATAAAAAATATGTTAAAATGGAATGTAAAAAATGTTTTTAAGAAGGTATGATTATGGTTAAAGCAGTTGTAGGAGCAAACTGGGGCGATGAAGGCAAAGGAAAAATTACCGATATGTTGGCAAAAGATGCCGATATAGTTGTCAGATTTCAAGGCGGTGCAAATGCCGGACACACTATAAAAAACAACTACGGTAAATTTGCTTTACATACGCTTCCTTCGGGTGCTTTCAACGAAGGCGTTGTAAACTGCATAGGAAACGGTGTTGCTCTCGATATTGACAAACTTATAAACGAGTATAACGAGATTATTTCAAGGGGTGTTCCTGCTCCCAAACTTATGGTTTCCGAGCGTTGTCAGATGGTAATGCCGTATCATGTTCTCTTTGATGTATATGAAGAAGAGCGTCTTGGAAAGGCAAGTTTCGGTTCCACAAAATCGGGAATTGCCCCGTTCTATTCAGATAAATTTGCAAAAATCGGTTTTCAGGTTTGCGAACTGTTTGACGAAGAGGCATTAAAGGCTAAAATAAAAAGGGTTCTTGAGGTCAAGAACATTTTAATAAAAAATCTTTACGGTAAAGACCCTATTGACGAGCAGGAACTCTTCCGAAAAATGATGGACTGGAAAAAGAAGATTGCTCCGTTTGTCGGCGATGTCCGCAAATTCGTTTATGAGGCGGAAAAGCAGGGTAAGACTATTCTTCTTGAAGGTCAACTCGGTACCCTTAAAGACACCGACCACGGCATTTATCCTATGGTTACCTCTTCCAATACCATTGCTTCTTACGGTGCAGTAAGTACCGGTCTTCCACCATATTCAATAAAGGAAATATATACCGTTATAAAGGCATATTCTTCTGCGGTTGGTGCCGGTGCTTTTGTAAGCGAAATTTTCGGCGAAGAAGCAGAGGCTATGCGTAATCACGGCGGTGACGGCGGTGAATACGGTGCTACAACGGGAAGACCTCGCAGAATGGGCTGGTTTGACTGCGTTGCTACAAAATACGGATGTGAAGTGCAGGGTACTACTCATGCGGTTTTAACCGTTGTTGACGCACTTGGATACCTCGATGAAATCAAGGTTTGCACCGGATACGAAATTGACGGCAAAATCACCACCGATTTTCCGGTTACAAGCGGACTTGAAAAGGCTAAACCCGTACTTGTTACACTCCCCGGTTGGAAATGTGATATTTCGGGTATTACAAAGTATGCCGACCTTCCCGAAAACTGCCGTAAGTATATAGAATTTATCGAAGAACAAATCGGCTTTAAAATTTGCCTTGTAAGTAACGGACCGGCGAGAGAAAACATTATCGTAAAGGAATAAACTTTTATGAATTTTACTTTACTTGACGACGGCAGGGTTGACGGCTTTGCCATAGTAAAAAGCGTCGATAAAAAAACCTCTTCAAAAGGGGATGTTTACCTCGATTTCACCCTTGCTGATAAATCGGGCGAAATAAACGGAAAACTTTGGCGATATTCTCCTGCCGAGCACGGTGAATACGAAGCAAACGATATTGTTAAGATAAGGGGTACGATTTCGCCGTATAACGGTGCCGACCAACTTCGTATAGAAAGAATAAGAATTGCTCTGCCTCAAGATAACATTTCTCTTGACGATCTTGTTAAAAGTGCGGTTTATTCCTCGGAAAAAATGTATAACGAAGCCATAGATATTGTTAATTCTTTTAAGGATGAAGAATTAAAATCTCTTGTTTTGGCAGTATATTCCGATTATAAAGAACAACTTATGTTCTGGCCGGCGGCATATAAACTTCACCACGCAATAAGAGGCGGTCTTCTGCTTCACAGCCTTTCAATAGTCAAACTTTGTGAGGGTGTTTGCTCAATTTATCCTTTTATAGACCGCGAACTCTTAATTGCCGGTGCTCTTCTTCACGATATTGCCAAAATAGACGAATTTGAGGTCGGAGAGACGGGAATAGCAAAAGGATATTCTCTAAAAGGCAACCTTTTGGGACATCTTACAATGGGAGCCGAAAAAATCGAAATGTATGCAAAGAAATTAAATATCAGTGAGAGAACTGCAACTCTCTTAAAACATATGATTTTATCGCACCACGGTGTGCCAGAATACGGTGCTTGTGTAAAACCTATGACTATCGAGGCTGAGATTTTATCGGAACTTGACCTTATGGATTCAAGAATATATGAGATGAAAGATGCTTTAATGGGTGTTTCGGAAGACGGCTTTTCTCATCCGGTATGGGCTCTTGACAACCGAAAACTCTTTAACCACCAAAGAACAAATTTACAAGACGAAACAAAATTATTTTAAGGAGAATTATTATGACTATTACAAAAGATATGCTTATAGGCGATGTTCTTGATATGGACCAAACTGCTGCTCAATACTTTTTGGAAATCGGTATGCACTGTCTTGGTTGTCCCTGCTCAAGAGGTGAGAGTATTAAGCAGGCTTGTGAAGCTCACGGAACCGACTGCGACAAACTTCTTGAAAAACTAAACAAGCATTTCGGTAACAAATAATGCCTGTTTTAAGCGAAAGACTTAAACTTATTGCATCTATGGTGCCTCGGGGAAAAAGCGTTTGCGATGTGGGAACTGACCACGGCTACCTCCCTGCGGCACTTTGTTTAAGTGGGAAATATGGCAGCATAACCGCAACCGATATAAGGGAAAAACCGCTTGAGAATGCGAGGAAAAACCTCGAAAAACTTAACATAAAGGGTGTAGACCTTATTCTTTGCGACGGTCTGCAAAAAGTAAGCGAAGAAAAGGCGGAAACGGTCATTATTGCAGGAATGGGCGGAGATGTTATAAGCGGAATAATCGAAAACTGCCCTTATAAAGAAAAGTCTGTTTTCATACTTCAACCTATGACCGCCGCACAGGTACTCCGGGAATATCTGGCAAAAAACGGTTTTTTTGTCGAAACGGAGGTTGCCATAACCGAAAACAAAAAAATCTATTCTGTTATGCGGTGTCGGTTTGACGGTAAAAAACGGAAACTTTCCCCTTCTCAAAAGAGAATAGGCAAACTTTCCACCACAACCGAGGAAAACATAAAATACATAAAAAAGCAATCAGATATTTGCAACAAGTGTATAAAAGATTTAAAAAATGCCGGAATTTCCTCTCCTGCTTTAGAGGAGAATATTATAGCGGCAAATGAAATGAAAACTATTTTGGAGGATATATAAAGTGGCTTTTGACGGCATTTTTACCGGAACAGTTGTCGCCGAACTTAAATCGGCTGTTGATTCGCATATTGACAAAATATATCAACCGTCAAGCAGTGAAATTTGCCTTTCTTTCAGAAAAAAAGGCTTTTTTAAACGCTTGATTATTTCGGTAAAAAGCGGTTTTCAAAGAATTCATTTTACAGATATGAAACTCGAAAACCCCGAAAAACCTCCTATGTTTTGTATGCTCCTTCGGAAGCATTTTTCTTCGGCTCGGCTTATAGATGTTTCTCAAAAAGGCTTTGAAAGACTTATAGAATTCACTTTTGAATCGACAAACGAAATGGGCGACCGTGTAAACAGACGAATTGTTTGCGAACTTATCGGCAATATGAGCAATGTAATTTTGCTCGACGAAAACGGAAGGATAATAGATGCCCTTAAAAGAAGTGATATTTCAGCCGAGCGAATAATTTTGTCGGGTGCTAAATACGAATACCCGAAACCGCAGGATAAACTTGACCCTAAAATTTCAGATACGGAAGAAATTTTAGGCAAAATTTCAGAACTTAAAGATTTACCGCTTTCAAAGGCTATACTTGATAAAGTCGGCGGAATATCTCCTCTTGTAGCACGGGAAATAGTTTTTGCTTCGGGGCTTGACGACAAACCCGTTTCCGAAATACAGGATATTTCACCGCTTAAAAAACAAATAGAAAAACTTAAAACGGCTTTTAATAATCCTACTCCGTTTATGCTTATCAAGGACGGTTCGCCGTTTGATTTTTCGTTTTTTGAGATAAATCAATACGGGAACTTATGCTCGAAAAAGAGTTTTTCCTCTTTTGGCGAGTTGCTCGATTCTTTCTATATGGAAAGAGAAAAAGTTTCGGTAAGAAATCGTATCACAGGCGAGGTTTCAAGGTTAGTCGAAAACCTTATTTCAAGAGCAGTTAAGCGTATGTCTGCAAGGGAGAACGAACTTGTTTTATGCGAAAAAAGGGACGAACTTCGTATAAAAGGCGAACTTATAAAGGCAAATATCGGCATAATAAAACCGGGGCAGAAAAGTGTGTGCGTTCAAAATTTTTATGACGAAAATCTGGGCTTAATAGAGATAAAATTGGACCCTGCATTAAGTCCGCAGAATAATGCTTCAAAATATTTTAAAGAATATAAAAAAAAGGCTGTTGCCGCCGTTACTCTTAATAAATTCATTGAAGACGACAAAAGGGAGATTGAATATTTATCGTCCGTCGCCGAAAGTCTTACAAGATGCGAAAGTGTTTCCGACCTAAATGAAATAAAAAATGAACTTAAACTATCGGGTTATATCCGTTCTGTAGGTAGCAAAAAACAAAAGTCAGCCTCCGCTTCTTTTAAAGAATACAAAAGTCCCGAAGATTACCGCATAATAGTCGGAAAAAACAATCTCCAAAATGATTTTATTACAACAAAAATGGCTTCAAAAAACGATATGTGGTTTCACACAAAAAACATTCACGGGTCGCATGTTGTTGTCTTTTCGCAAGGCGGAAATTTAAGCGACGAAACTATTCTTTTTGCCGCAAAACTTGCCGCAAAAAATTCAAAAGCCTCTTCATCTTCAAATGTCCCCGTAGACTATACTCAAATAAGATATGTCAAAAAACCGTCGGGAGCAAAACCCGGAATGGTTATTTATACAAACAACAACACAATATTTGTAACGCCGGAAAGTGATTAAGTTTATGAATTTAGGAATTTCAACTTCTTGCTTTTATCCTCTTCTTACCGAAAAATCGCTTGAACTTTTAGGAAAAAACGGCATAAAAACAACCGAAGTTTTCTTTAATGCAACAAGCGAACTTTCAAAAGATTTTGTCAAAGAACTAAAAAAAATAAAAGATTACTATGGAATGAGTATAAACTCTGTTCACCCGACTATGTCCCTTGCCGAATCTTTTATGCTTTTTTCCGCCTATGACAGGCGAAAAGAAGAGGGACTTGAAGATTTCAAAAGATATGGTGAGATATGCAGTGAACTTGGTGCAAAATATATAATTCTGCACGGCGGAAAGCCAAACGGAGTTTTGTCCGACACAGAATATTTTGAACGCTTCGCCGAAATATCCGCCGTTTCAAAACAAACGGGCGGTATCTTGCTTCAAGAAAATGTTGCAAAATTTCGTGCCGGGGATATAGATTTTCTTAAAAAGATGTCCGAATATCTCGGAAGCGATGCCGCTTTTTGCCTTGATGTAAAACAATGTATAAGGGGTGGATATTCTCCTTTTGATGCCCTTTCGCTATTAAAAAACGGAGTAAAACATTTGCATTTAAGCGACCATAATAATACTAAAGACTGTCTGCCCCCGTCAAAAGGAAATTTTGATTTTTATGAGTTTTTACTGTCCGCCGAAAGATTTAATTTCACAGGTACTTCAGTTATAGAAGTATATCGGGATTCTTTTGAAACCGAAAAAGATTTATTTAATTCTTTTTATTGGCTTGAAAATGTTTATTGCAAAATATTAAAAACACTTGAAAAATCTTAATAAAAATGATAGAATGTAATTTGTATAAATCTGATTTTTTGAAAAGAGGTAAATTATGCAGAATATTTCTGTTTCATATTTGCTTAATCTTGCTCTCAAACGGCTTTGGATAATTTTATTAACAGCCTTTATTTTTGCTGTTTCTGCTTTTTCTTACAGCAAACTTGTTTTGGTACCTACCTATTCTGCTACCGCTTCTATTTTTGTAACAAACGGTAATATTTTCTACCAAAGCGATTATAATACTACTGATTCAAAATCAACTACCGAAGATTCTATCAGCAGTTCTGATATTACTTCTTCGGTTGCTCTGGCAACAAATGTTGTTGAACTTCTTAAATCTCCTAACAAATACATCAAACTCGCTGAAAAATTAGGCGACAACTATAATTATTCTTCTTTAATGAGTAAAGCCACAATTTCTCTCCGAGATGAAAAAACTCTTTTTGTTGATATAAAATTTATTTCAACTAACGGTAACGAGGCTATCCGTCTTGCAAATGCTTTTGCAGAACTTGCCTGCGAAGAAATTCCGAAAGATATTAAAAACTCTGATGTTTCTTTAGTTTCAACCGCTCTTTGGTACGGAAAGGTTTCTCCAAACGAACTTAGAAACACCACCGTTTCTACTATTATCGGCATACTTCTCGCTTATGTTGCTGTTTTGGTCGTTGATATGCTTGACCAGTCAATAAGAGGCGAGGAAGAATATGTTGAAAGATATGATGTTCCTTTGATAGGTTCTGTACCTGATTTTGAAGGTATTTCTTATAATAATTATGGAAAGTACAGGTATTCTTATGGAAAGAAAGGTGGTTATTACGGTGAAAAATGATAAAACAAATAACATCGAAGCAACCGAAGAAACTGTAACTGATCAGCCTTCTGAAACTGTTTCTCCCGAAAGCGATACTGCTAATGACAACCTGACAAACAAACGAGTACCTTTTGCTATAGTAGAGTCTTATAAAAATCTTCGTACAAGCATTACTTTTTTGCTTTCTGAAAACGAGGGAAATTCGTTTACTGTAACGAGTGCAAACGCAGGCGAAGGAAAATCTACCACATCGGCAAACCTTGCAGTTGCTTTTTCGCAACTCGGAAAAAAAGTATTGATTATTGATGCCGACCTTCGTAGAGCATCGCTCCATAAGAAATTTAAAATTGAAAATGATGTCGGTCTTTCAGATGTTATAATAGGTACAGCAAATATAAACGATGCTGTTAAAAATATAAGTCCTATGCTTGGTGTTTTAACCGCAGGACCGCTACCGCCAAACCCGTCTGAACTTTTAGATTCTCAAAATTTTTCGGATTTAATGGTTTATCTTAATTCTACCTATGATTTTGTAATTGTCGATACTCCGCCCCTTAATGTTGTATCCGACTCTCTTATTGTTGCCCCAAATACTACAGGTGTTGTTTTGGTAATCAGAGACGGTTATACTCCTCATTATTCAATAAAAAAGGCTATTGAGGTTATGCGTTTTTCAAATGTTAATATTTTAGGAACTGTAATGAACGGTATCAACCCGAGGTCAAAAAGCCGTTATATTTATCGTAAATCTAAATATTATTCTTATAATTCCGGATATAATAAAGGTTACGGTAATTCTTACGGCTACGGCTATGGCGGATACGGTTCATACGGTGGCTATGGCGGATACGGCAGTTACGGCGGTTATGGATACGGTCCTCGTCCGCAAGAAAATCTTTCTAACGAAAACCGCAACAATGATCAAAATTAATATTTAATAGGGGAGATTTTATCTCCCCCTTATTCTTTTAAGGAGAATTTTGTTGAAATTAGTAGAAATTCATTCTCATATTTTACCTTATATTGATGACGGTGCGAAAGACCTTGAAACATCAATACAAATACTTGATATTTATAAAGAGCAGGGTGTTACGGATATATTTGCGACACCTCACTTTTTGCCGATGGAAATGTCGCTTGAAGACTTTTTGAAGAACCGAAAAAACAGTTTTGACTTATTACAAGCCGAAATATCCGGAAAAGATTATCCGAATATTCACTTAGGTGCGGAAGTATACTATTTTTCAGGAATTAGCAAAAGCGAGGAAGTTAAAAAACTTAAGTATGAGGGTACAAACTTTATTCTTGTTGAACTCCCGATTGACACTTTGTCCGACTACTTACTCTCGGATATAAGGAATATAAACAATAATTTAGGTCTTGTTCCGATAATTGCTCATATTGAAAGGGTATATTCCCAAAAAGGCTTTAAAAACCTTTTAAAAATCTTTGATTCGGGCGATGCTTTGGCTCAGGTCAATGCTTCTACATTTTTAAATAAAAACTCTTTCCGTATTGCAAAAAAACTTCTTAAAAACGGATATGTTGATTTTATTGCTTCCGATACCCATGCAGTCGAATACAGGGCACCGAAAATAGAAGAAGGACTTTCTTTTATTAAAACAAATTTTTCAAACGAGCAGTATAATAGAATTTTAGAGAATATAGGCGAAAAATTTTTTGATGAAGAGATAAATTATGGTTTCTGAAACATTAAAAATAAATAAAAACGGCGAACTTTTATATATTACATTTCCTAAAATCGCAGAATTGGGAATTACTAACCATGCTTTTTCTACAAGGCTCGGCGGTGTAAGCGAAGGCTTTCTTTCTTCAATGAATATGAGTTTCAACCGTGGCGAAAAGGCGGAAAATGTAAGAAAAAACTATGAGATTTTATGTAATGCTGTCGGCATAAAAACAGAAAATCTTGTTTTTACAAAGCAAACACATACGGATAATGTTATCGTTGTTACCGAAAAAGACAGGGGAACAGGTTTTTTGAAACCTTCTTTTGAGGATATTGACGGACTTGTTACAAATTGCAAAAATGTTGCCCTTGTAACTCAATTTGCCGATTGTACGCCTCTTTTGTTTTGCGACCCGGAAAAAAAGGTGATAGGGTCCTGCCATTCGGGTTGGAGAGGAACTGTAAAAAAAATAGGTCTTAAAACCGTAGAACTTATGAAAAATACCTTTGGCTGCAACCCCCAAGACATCGTTGCGGCAATAGGACCGAATATAGGCAGTTGCTGTTACGAGGTCGATGAGCCTCTTTTTGAGGCCTTTTCAAATGCAAATTTTGACACCGAAAAAATATTTACTAAAAAAGAAAACGGAAAGTATATGCTTGATTTAAGCCTTGCAAATAAACAAGTTTTACTTGAGGCGGGAATTTCAGAAAAAAATATAGATATTACAGATATTTGTACCTGTTGCAACAGTACCGAAATGTTTTCCCATAGAGCACACGGAGTAAACAGAGGCAATATGTGTGCGATTATAGAATTAAAATAAGCGTTCATTTAAAATTTTTAATAAGGGGTTAAATTTATGAGAAAAGTGCTTAAATTATTGTCAGTTTTTCTTATTGTGATTTTGTTTTGCGGTATTTTTGTTTTTTCCTCGTTCGCAAAAGAATTAGAACCCTGTCGTCTTTGTAGTGGAAAAGGCGGTTATCATTGTGTTTCCTGCGGTAATACCGGCAGTGTAACATGCAGAGGTTGTGGCGGTTCGGGCAAATGGACCTGTCCCGGAGAAGATGGCAAGGGCAAGTGTACTAACGGTTATTATACCTGCCAAAGTTGTAACGGCGACGGTAAAAACCGCTCCGGAGACGGCAATATTATTGAGGGCAACTGCGGTAATTGCAAAGGAATGGGTAAATTAGAATGCTGGACATGCCACGGCAATCCAAATCGCAACTGCGATAAATGCAGCGGCACCGGAAAAGAGGAATGTCAGGTAGAAACCTGCAAGGTTTCAAAGGCTTACGGTTGGAAATGCCCCGACTGTAAAGGAACCGGTTTTATTTTGGTCGGAAACCCCATGCCCCCGAAATCAAAAAATGACGGCGTTCAAAATGTCCCCTCAAAAGGCGACTATATTGTTACAAACGATAAAACATGGGCAGGATATAAGTACGGCAGTTTCTCCGATACAAATAAGAGCAATAATACATCCTCTAAAGACAACAATACCTCTTCTAAAACAGTTGTTTCCTCAAATACCGAAAGCACGCAGTCTGAACCCGATTTTCCTGATGCGGATATGACATTAGTTCCCGAAAACCGTAACACCGATTTTGATATTCCTCTGCCTGTTCAGAACGACGGTACTCAAAAATCAGCCCTTTCCGTTCGTGTGGAAACCGGAAAAATGAGCGATAAGCAACAAAAATATTATGCTGATTTGTCTGATGAAAAACTCGCACAAATTCTTACAAATGTCCGTACCATTGTCGCTTCGGCGGAAGCCGGAAGGTCAGACAGTCAAACAGACAAAATTTTAAGTGATATTGCAGAGAAGAACGGTTTTGAAAGTTTAGAGGACGGTAAACTTTTCCCGCTTTATTTTGAGGGGCATCAGGATGTAGGTTTCCCTATTTGCGTTACATTAGGTATCGACAAAGGTGTTCTTGCCGGTGGCTCAGATATTTTTGTTTATCATATTTCAAATGACGGCACCATCGAACTTCTCGGAAAAGCAGACTACAATACCTATGATGACGGAACGGTCGAGAGCTTGTCTTTTTATACCTCTTCTTTTTCTTCCTTTTTTACCTCTTCAAAAGAACTTGATGTTGATATTAAAGAAGATATTTTTACAACCGGAATAGTAGATAAAAAGAAAAATAAAAACTTACCAATTATAATTGTTTCCGTCATTTTGATAGCAATTTTAGTAACAGTAGTAATAATTTTTTTTAAAAAACGCAAAAGAGAAGAATAATAGTTTTTATATTAAAATAATACTTGTCTGCTATTTTTTTGGTTTATTTAATGAATAATGAATAATACAAGCAAAAAATCCTACCACGAAAGTGATAGGATTTTTGTTTTTTTCATAAAATAAATATTTTTATATGTAGTTAAAAAGAAAAATATTATTTTACAGGTTGTGCATTATTATTTTTATAACAATCACTGCAAACAGCACGATAACGCGTCCCTAAATTATCTACAATTTTTACATCAGAAATCTCAACATTTTCTTTTCCGCATAATTCACATTTTCCGATTTTTTCAGCAGAAATTTCTGTTGTTTTTTCTTCGTTTGTTCTATCCTTAAAAATTTGGTCTTGTGTTTCACATACATTATTGGCTAATTTATCACTGTTTTCTATCAGTTGACCATATCCATAAAGTATCCATGACGAAATCCATGCAAGAATAGGACCTATTAGCATAACAGATAATCCTGCAGCGATTAAATATTCATTGACTGATAATATAACTATACCAACAATAAAATCAATAATTGCTAACACTATAAATTGTATCTTTGCTAATGCCTTTATTTTTCTTCCAATGTTATTAAACATTTTATTTCCTCCTTCCTATAAAAAAGTGCGCAGCCGAAGCTACGCACTGAAAAATGCACAACTCCGATTGCTGCGACACAAGTTTTCAACAGATTCTAAGAGAATGTGAAAACAGAGAGTGCATTTTTACCAAAAGATAAAAATACTCCCTTAAAATCTGCTTTTATTAACTTGTGTCGCAAGTTTATTATATCATTAAATTAAAATATTAGCAATATAAAAGTATGACAATATTAATGAATAATGAATAAAGAATAATTAAAAAAGAATAATACAAACAAAAAATCCTACCACAAAAGTGATAGGATTTTTTATAATATAATGAAATTTAACGGCTTCGGGGGAAAACTTTAAAATACATAAAAGCCCGACCCGGAAATGGGTCAGGCTCTGCCTGTGGTCGAGGTGACAGGGTTCGAACCTGCGGCATCCAGTTCCCAAAACTGGCGCGCTACCAACTGCGCTACACCTCGATATTAAATTTTTTATTTCAAAACTTGTTTTGGTAACCCTCTTGCGGTTATAAATTCTTCTCTTTTTTGGCGACGATATAGATAATAACATACTTTTTTTGTTTTTTCAAGTGTTATTTCAAATTTATCAACATTTTTTTCTTTTAATGTTGAAAATATATATATTATATGATATAATCTATATTGTATAATTATATAATATAGATATATATAATAATAAATAGTTTTGGGGTGAAAAAATGGCTGATAATTCTTTAGATGGAATATGGAATGCAGTTTGCGACGAATGTAAAAAAACCATTTCTGAAGTTGCTTTTGCATGTTTTTTTAAAGATTTAAGACCACTTTACATAGATGCAGGAAGTTTTGTTATTGCTCATAATAACGAATATATGTGTTCTGTTATAGAGCAAAACTATTTAGGACTTTTATCTTCTGCAATAAAAAAGATAATGGGGATAGATTTAATTCCTAAAATTGTTTATGAGGAAGAGGAAGAAAAAATAAGAAATGCAGAACTTCACAGTGAAGGACTTACTTTTGAAGATTTCTTTTCTTTTGATAATTTTATTGTCGGATCATCAAACAGATTTGCTCAAGCGGCGGCTTTTGCAGTAGCCGAAAACCCCGGTCTTATAAATTATAACCCTCTTGTTATTTACGGTCCGTCAGGTGTCGGTAAAACTCACCTTATGCTTGCAATAAAAAATCATATAAAGAAAAAATTTCCAAGCAAAAAGATTGAATATACAAGAGGAGAAGATTTTACAAATCAACTTATTCAGGCTCTTCAAGAAGGAAAATTGGGACTTGGGACTATAGACGATTTTCGTTCTAAATTCAGAAATGTTGATATTCTTTTAATTGACGATATTCATTTTATTGCCGGAAAAGAACAAACACAGGAAGAATTTTTTAATACTTTTAATGCTCTTTATCAGAATAACAAGCAAATTGTAGTAACGCTTGACAGACCTTTAAGAGAAATTAAAACTCTTGACGACCGAATCCGCTCCCGTTTTGCAAGCGGTCTTTTTGCTGACATAAATCCACCCGATTTTGAAACAAGAGTAGGAATAATAAAAAAGAAGGCAGAACAAAGCGGATTTACTCTTGACGAAAATATAGTATATTATATTGCCGAACATATAAAAGTTAATACAAGACAAATAGAAGGCGTTATTAAGAAACTTCAGGCTTACATAAACATACAAAACAAAAATCCTAATATTTCTATTGTTCAAGGCTTTATAAAAGATGTTATAAACGATTCTCAACCCGAGCCTATAAAAATAGAAAAGATTATTGCCGAAGTTGCAAGAACTTATAATGTTTCAGAAAGCGATATTCTATCTAACAGAAGAACTGCTTCTTTAGTTCTTGCCCGTCAGGTTGCTATGTATATTGCAAGAGAAACAACAGAAATGTCCTATAAAATGATTGGTGAAAATTTTGGAAAAGACCATTCAACCGTTCTTTATAATGTAAACAAAATAGAAGAATTTTTAAAGGACAAGCCTTACGAAAAAGAATTGGTAGAAGATATAATCAAAAATTTAAAAAGTAACACTTAAAATTATCAACATTTTAAATGTTAATTAACTGTAAAAAAATGTTAATAGTGTTAGTTTTTGAAAGTTATTCATTTTATCAACATTTTTTAAATAATTTTTTAAAATCTAAATTTCTTTTATTTATAAGGTTTAAAACCTCTTTTTAACGGTTTTAACATATTATACTACTACTGTTATTTTAATATTCTTTTATTTAGAGAGGAATCAGTAAAAATGAAAATTTTAGTAGAAAGAGCATCTTTTTTAGACGCAGTATCAAAACTTCAAAAAGTTGTAACAAATAAAACTTCTATGCCAATACTTGAAGGCATTTTAATTTCTGCTGAGGAAGGTCTTTTAACCCTTGCTACATACAATCTTGAAATGGGTATGAAAAAAGAAATGTATGCAAAATGCGAAGAGCCCGGAGATATTGTAATAAATGTCAGACTTCTTTCGGATATTTTGAGAAAATTAAGTGGTGTTCAGGTAGAAATAGAATGCGACGATAATTTGATGTGTCATATAAAAAGCGGAGAAGCAACATTTGAAATTATGGGAATGGCAGCAAGTGATTTTCCCGAAATGCCATCAGTATCGGAAGGTACAAAGTTAAAATTACATGCAAAGATTTTCTGCGAAATGGTAAAGGGTACTATTTTTGCTGTTTCTCAAGTTGAAGGAACAAAACCTATTTTAACGGGAATAAACATTTCTATTGAAGATAATATGTTAAAGTTTGTTGCAATAGACGGATACAGACTTGCAAAAAGAAGTCAAAAAGTTGACTTAAATGAAAATATAGAATTTACTGCATCAGGAAAAGCAATAAATGAAATGGTAAAACTCGTTGAAGAAAACACAGAAAATATTGATTTTACCATTGGTAAAAGACTTATTTGTGCAAATATTGACGGATATGTTTTCATTTCCCGATTGCTTGAGGGTGAATTTGTTAAATATGAAAAACTAATTCCAGAAGAATTTAAACAGAAAATGACGGTAAACGGACACGATATAATAGAATCTGTTGACCGTGTTTCTCTTCTTATAAACGATATTTTTACAACTCCGATAAGATGTACTGTAAACGAAGATACTTTATTTTTAAACTGTGCTACAACTCTTGGCAGAGCAAATGAAAAGGTAAAAGTTAAACTTGAGGGCGAAGAACTTGAGATAGGTCTTAACAGTAGATATCTTAATGATGCTCTTAAAGCATGTGATGGCGGAAATATATTATTTAAATTTAACGGAGCAAATTCAGGTGTTGTAATTGTTTCGGCAGACGAAAATAATAAAGATTTCTTATATTTAATAATGCCTATGAGGTTGAAATAATGGAAGTTTTTATAAAAGAAGATTATATAAAACTTGATTCTGCTTTAAAACTTTCAAATTTGGTTTCTACCGGCGGACATGCAAAAATAATTATTCAAAACGGTGAAGTAAAAGTAAACGGTGAAGTATGTCTGCAAAGAGGAAAAAAATTAAGAAACGGCGATAAAGTTGAATATAATAACAATTTATTTATTATAAAAAATGAAAATTAAAGAGATAAAAATAAGAAATTTCAGAAACATAGATAGTATTGATATTTTTCCAGATGAAAATATGAATATTATATGCGGAGAAAATGCACAGGGCAAAACAAATATAATAGAAGCAATCTGGTTTTTTACCGGGGCTAAAAGTTTCAGAAATTACAAAGATACTGTTTTTGTAAAATTCGGTGAAGAAAAGGCAAAACTTGAAATATCTTTTATTTTTAAGGGTTGCGAAGAAAACATAACAATAGAAATTGAAAATAATAAAAGAACTGCATTTTTAAATAATAAAAAATTATCTTCTCCGTCTTTACTTGCAGGAAATTTCGGAGCAGTTATATTTTCCCCGTCTGATTTGTCGCTCATTAAAGATTCTCCGAGTGTAAGAAGAAAATTCTTAGATGTTTCTATCGGACAACTTTATCCGTCATTTATAGAAATTTTAAGTTCTTATACAAGGGCAGTAATTCAAAGAAATAAAATAATTAAAGATTATAAGTATGATAAAACATTATCTATAATGTTGGATATTTTTGAGAAAGAAATATCAGAAAACGGAATTAAAATAATAAATTACAGAAAAAAATATCTTGATATTTTAGAAAAATATGTGCCTGATATATATTTTGGTTTATCTGCGGGAAAAGAAAAAATAAAAACAAATTATATAATAAATTGTGATTCTGAAAAAATAGAAGAAAAATTAAAAATTTCAAGAGAAAATGATATGCTTTCGGGTGTTACTTCTGTAGGTCCTCATAGAGACGATATAGATTTTAAAATAAATGATATAAGTGTAAGAAATTTCGGTTCGCAAGGACAGCAAAGAAGTGTTGCATTAGCACTTAAACTTGCAGGTGCCGAAGTTTCAAAAGAAATTACAGGGGAATATCCTATTTGTTTGCTCGATGATGTTATGAGTGAACTTGACCCCAGCCGTCAGAATTACATATTAAATCATATTAAGGAATGGCAGGTATTTTTAAGTTGTTGCGACCCTGCAAATATAAATAATTTAACAAAAGGAAAAGTTTTTAATATTCAAAAAGGAGCGATAAAAATATAATGTTCGTTCATATAGGTAACGATTATATTATAAATGATAAAGACATTATTGCTGTTTTTGATATTGATAATGCAAGTATTTCAAAGAGAACGAGAAATTTTCTTAAAAAAGCCGAAGAGGAAGGCAGAATAATAAATGTATCTTCCGATATTCCTCGGAGTTTTATTGTTTATAAGCCTAAAGAAAAAGAAAATAAACATATTATTTATTTATCTCAACTTTCTTCTTCTACTATATTAAAAAGAATAGAAAGAGGTAAAATAGTTTTATGAAAATTGAAGAATTTATAAAAAACGAAAAAGAAAAACCACTTGATAATATTTTATCCGACGGCGGATTTACTGCAATTTTTCGTACAATAGCATGTATAGGAGACAGTTTATCGTCTGGAGAATTTGAGACATTAAACGAAAAAGGAGAGAGATGTTATAACGATTTTTATGACTATTCTTGGGGACAGTTTATTGCAAGATGTATAGGTTCAAAAGTTTATAATTTTTCAAGAGGCGGAATGACGGCAAAATGGTATTTAGATACATTTGCGGACGAAAATGACCTTTTTAATCCTGATAAAAAATGTCAGTGCTATATAATTGCTTTAGGGGTTAACGATGTTTCCGAGGTTATAGGGGAAAAATATGAATTCGGCAATATAGAAGATGTTAAAAAAGATAATCTTGAAACATTTTGCGGAAATTACGGAAAAATAATAAAAAAATATAAAGAAATTTCACCTGACGCAAAATTCTTTCTGATGTCTTGTCCTTTTAATTCATTCGATGAAGAAAAAAGAAATATTCTATATGATAAACAGCAAAGTTTTTTATATGATTTATGCAAATATTTTGATAATTCCTATGTTCTCGATTTTAGAAAATACGCCCCCGACTACGGCAAAGAATTTAAAGAAAATTTTAATTTATTAGGTCATCTTAACCCGGCAGGATATTTAATTACGGCAAAAATGGTTATGTCATACATAGATTTTATAATAAGAAATAATCCTCGTGATTTTGATGAGGTCGGTTTAATAAATACAGGAATAAAAAATTATAAATAATAACAAGGAGAAAAAAATGAGCGAAGAAATTAAAAACCAGGTTGAAGGCACTTATGACGAAAGTTCTATACAAGTGCTTGAAGGTTTAGAGGCTGTAAGAAAACGACCGGGAATGTATATTGGTTCAACAGGTGAGAGAGGACTTCATCATTTGGTTTATGAAATTGTTGATAACTCTATAGATGAAGCATTGGCAGGATATTGCGACAAAATAGTTGTTGAACTTCTTGACGACGGAATAGTAAGAGTTACCGATAACGGAAGAGGTATACCTGTAGGAATACATCCGCAAAAGGGTATTCCTACCGTAAGCGTTGTATTTACAATTCTTCACGCCGGAGGAAAATTCGGAGGAAACGGATATAAAGTTTCAGGCGGTCTTCACGGTGTTGGTGCTTCGGTTGTTAATGCTCTTTCCACTTGGCTCGAAGTAGAGGTAAAAGACGGCGAACATATATATAAACAAAGATATGAAACCGGAAATATAAAAGAAGATTTAAAAATAATAGGAGATACAAAGGAAACAGGAACAACCGTAACTTTTAAGCCGGATGCTACTATTTTTACCGATACACAGTATTTTGACTATGATACTCTCCTTTTCAGACTTCGTGAACAGGCTTTTCTTAATGCAGGTGTAAGAATAATACTTAAAGATTTAAGAGAAGAATCAGATACATTTGAAAAAGAAGATGACCTCTGTTTTGAGGGAGGTATAAAGTCTTATGTTGATTTTCTCTTATCTAAAATAAAGAAGGACCCGTTAAATGAAAAAGTAATATATCTTTCGGGCGAAAAGAATGAAGAAACCGCAGAAATAGCACTCATTTGGTCTACCGCTTATGAAAATAAGATAATGTCTTTTGCAAATACATTACATACCATAGACGGCGGTACGCACGAACAGGCATTCAGACAGACTATTACAAGAGTTGTAAACAAGTATGCACACGACTTTAATAAAATTAAAGAGTCTTCCGATAATTTAAAGGGCGACGATGTTTTAGAGGGACTTGTTGCCGTTGTATCGGTAAAACTTCCTGATGCACAGTTTGAAAGCCAGACAAAAGCAAAACTCGGTAATACATCGATAGGTCAACTTGTAAGAGATATAGTAAACGACCAACTTTACAGATTTTTTGAAGAAAATCCGGCAGAAGCAAAAATTATAATTGATAAAGCAATAGCGGCTTCAAATGCAAGAGAAGCGGCTCAAAAAGCAAGAGATGCTTCAAGAAACAAGGCAGGAATAAGCGGAAAGGCAAGAATGCCTGAAAAACTTAAAGACTGCATTTCAAACGATGCTACAAAAACCGAAATATTTATTGTCGAGGGAGACAGTGCAGGAGGAAGTGCGGTAGAAGGCAGAAATTCAACATATCAGGCTATCCTTCCGTTATGGGGAAAAATGCTTAATGTTGAAAAAGCAAGAGAAGATAAGGTTTACGGAAACGATAAACTTACTCCGGTAGTTATTGCATTAGGAACAGGAATAGGAGAGCATTTTGATATAACAAAACTTCGTTATGATAAAATAGTTATTATGGCGGATGCCGATGTCGACGGTTCTCATATCAGAACTCTTCTTTTAACATTCTTTTTCAGATATATGCCGCAACTTATTGAAGAAGGGCATATTTATTTAGCACAACCGCCTCTTTTCAGAGTTGCCAAAGGAAAAAAATATTATGATGCCTTTACAGATGAAGAAAGAGATAAATACATAGAAGAACTCGGCGGAAATGTTGATGTTCAGCGGTATAAAGGTCTTGGTGAAATGAACCCCGAGCAGTTATGGGAAACAACCCTTGACCCGGAACACAGAACAATGCTTCGAGTTAATATGGAAGATGCTGCTCTTGCGGACGAGACATTTTCGGTACTTATGGGCGAAGAAGTAGAGCCGAGAAGAAAATTCATTGAAGAAAATGCAGTATTTGCTACTGATCTTGATATATAAGGAGGGAATAGACAATGCCAAAACAGGAAAATATTTATTGGCCGGATGATGAAAATACAAACATCAAACAGGTCGAAATCGTAGACGAAGTAAGAAGCAGTATGCTTCAATATTCTATGTCGGTTTTAGTTGGCCGTGCTATTCCTGATGTAAGGGACGGTTTAAAGCCGGTTCACAGAAGAATTCTTTATACTATGTATGAAAACGGACTGACCCCCGATAAAGCATACAGAAAGTGTGCTGATACGGTAGGTTCGGTGCTTGGTAGATACCATCCGCACGGCGATACATCTGTTTATGACGCAATGGTTCGTATGGCACAGGACTTTTCTCTCCGTTATCCTTTGATTGACGGACATGGAAACTTCGGTAACATAGACGGTTATCCTGCCGCTGCATATCGTTATACAGAATCAAGAATGAACAGGCTTTCTTTATCTATGCTTGACGATATAGATAAGGAAACGGTTAATTTTGTTCCTAACTATGATAACCGTTTACAAGAACCTGAAGTTTTACCCGTAAGATTTCCTCAATTACTCGTAAACGGTTCTTCGGGTATTGCCGTTGGTATGGCAACCGAGATACCACCGCATAATTTAGGCGAAGTAATAGACGGAATGTGCTGTCTTATTGACAATCCGGATGCAGATTTACCTGAAATTTGCCAGTATATCAAGGGACCTGATTTCCCGACCGGCGGAATAATAATGGGCAGAAGCGGAATAAGAGCCGCTTATGCTACCGGCAGAGGAAAAATAGTTATCCGTGGTAAAGCGGAAATTGAGGAAACAAAGAATAATCATTTCAGAATTGTTATTTCCGAAATCCCATACAAGGTTAAAAAGCAGGATTTAGTAAAATCTATTTATGATTTGGCTGCCGAAAAGAAAATCGAAGGAATTGACGATGTTGTTGACTATTCTTCAAAAAGAGACGGCGGTATAAGAATTATTGTTGACCTTAAAAGGGACGCAAACCCACAGGTTGTATTAAATAAGATATATAAAAATACTGCTTTACAGTCTTCAATAGGTGTAATTCTGTTAGCCATTGTAAACGGCAAACCGCAAATTTTAACCTTAAAAGAAATGCTTACTAATTGCATTGATTTCCAATGCGATATTATAAGAAGAAGAACTGCTTTCGACCGCAAAAAAGCGGCAGAGAGGGCTCATATTTTAGAAGGTTTAAAGATTGCTCTTGACTTTATTGACGAAGTAATTTCAATAATCAGAAACAGCAAAACCATACCCGAAAGTAAACAGGCTCTTACCGATAGATTTGGTCTTGACGATATTCAGACGACCGCTATCGTACAGATGCAACTCGGTAAACTTGCCGGTATGGAGAAACAAAAAATTCTTGACGAATTGCAGGAAAAACTTGATTTTATTAAAGAATGCGATGCTATTCTTGCCGACGAAAAGAAAATTCTTGAAATCGTTAAGACAGAGGCTTTGAATTTAAGAGATAAATATACAGACGAAAGAAGAACCGAAATTTCCGATGTTTTAGGTGAAGTTGATATTGAAGACCTTATCCCCGAAGAGGAATGCGTTATAACCAAGACAGTCAACGGATACATAAAGCGTCTGCCGTCTGATACTTATAATGTTCAAAACCGTGGCGGAAGAGGAATTACAGGTATGACGACAAGAGAAGACGATGTCGTTGAAAATATGTTTGTATGTTCTTCGCACGACAGAATTATGCTCTTCTCTAACTTCGGCCGTGTTTACCGTATCAAAGCTTACGAAATTCCCGAGGGCTCAAGAACAAGTAAGGGTATGAATATTATAAATATCGTACCGCTTATGCCCGAAGAGAAAATAACCGTTATAATACCTGTTACAAAGACGGATGAAGAAGAACGCCATATTTGTATGATAACTAAAAAAGGTATTATCAAGAGAACAAAACTTTCTGACTTTAAAAATACAAGAAAGAGCGGAATTATTGCTATCAACCTTGACGAAGATGACGAACTCTGTCATGTTCGTATGACAAAGGGCGACGATAATCTTCTTGTTGCCACAAAGAAAGGTTTTGCTATTCAGTTTAATGAAACCCAGGCTCGTTCTATGGGTAGAACTGCCCGTGGTGTTAAGGCGATAACCATAAGAGAGGGCGACCAAGTAGTAGATATGGCAATTTGTAACGAGAATACGAAAGTTTTGACCATAACTGAAACGGGTTACGGCAGAATTTCCGATATTTCTTGTTACAGACTTCAGTCAAGAGGTGGTAAAGGTCTTATAAACTATAAGGTTGCAAAATACGGCGATGTTGCCGCAACACTTCCTGTTACCAAAGACCAAGATATAATAATGATTGCTTCAAACGGTATTATTATCCGCATTTATGCCGGGGATATTTCCGAGTTTGCCCGTCCTGCAAAGGGTGTAAGGGTAATGCGAGTTGCCGAGGGCGAGAAGATTTTGTCTGTGGGTCTTGCGGAACATGATGCTTCCGAGGTCAATGATGTACCCGAAGAGGCAGATGCCGATGCCGGAACAGTTGACGAAAACGAAGAATAATCATTACCGAAAGGGGCATTTTAAATGGTAGAAAACTACGAAACGCCTCAAGTAACAACAGACATCTTTAATTATGACTTTGAAAAAATGATTAAAGAAAAGAAAATCAAAAAAGAATACAGGAATGCCGCCGCAATAGTCGGCATTCCGTATTTGCTGTGCTTTTTGATTTCCTATTTTTGGGCAAGATTTTATTTGATTACTGCAACATATATGGGAGCAGATTTGAATGACGCAATAGATTTTGCAAATATGTCCGGTGTAAATGAGTGCATACAAATTTTTTTATCGGTCTTTTTGTTCGTTTTGCCGTTTTCTTTGGCTCTTGTATTTTCGGGAAGGACCGTATCAAAAACGGTTTCTTTTTCGCCACCCGAGAAAAAAACCGCTTTGCCGTATTATCTTTTCGGGTTAGCCTTTTGCCTCTTTTCAAATGTAGCGGTATCGTATGCCGGAGGAATATTTGAAAAATTCGGCTTACATTATGATGTTGATTTTGGCGAAAACCCGACCGGCTTTTTTGGAATTATGTTAGCAGTAATTTCAATATGTATTATTCCCGCATTAGTTGAAGAATTTGCCTTTCGTGGCGTTGTTATGGGGATAACTCTTCCATTCTCCGAAAGTTTTGCAGTCTTTTCTTCGGCTCTTTTGTTTGGGATAATGCACGGCAATTTTGAACAAATGCCGTTTGCATTTTTGGTTGGACTGATACTTGGACTTATAAGGGTAAAAACCGGAACACTATGGGTTTGTATCGCTCTTCACTTTACAAACAATTTGATTTCTTTGAGTATAGATTATATAAGCAAGTATGTTTCGGCAGAGCAACTTAATATTTGCTATGCGTTATTTATTTCATTAGCCTTGATTTTGGTTGTTCCTGCTATGTTTTTAGCTGAAAAGAGATTTAAAGAAAAGGCATTCTCACTTGAAACAAACAGTAAAGACTTGCCGGAAAAAGAAAAATACAGACAGTTTTTCTCTTCGCCTTTCATTATAATTCCTGTATGTTTGTATTTTTACTCGGCTTTTAAATTTTTTATATAACAATATAACATTGGAGGAAAATATATGTTTTCATTGTCTTCGTTAGGTCTTGTCCCCGAAACAATAAAAATTCTTTTTGTGTTTTATTTTATTTTCGGTTTGGTTTCGGTAATACTTTCGCTTACTCTTTATGTACTTATGGCGGTAAGTGTTTATAAAATGTCAAAACCGTTCGGTTTCAGAGGCCGTTGGTTTGCCTTTGTGCCCTATTTCAGCGACTATGCCTACGGAAGATTGGCAGGAGCAACAATCAAGCAAAAATCCGATTTTTTAGCAAAACTGCTTTTGTTTTTAAATATTATCGCATCGGCATTCTTTATGATTTCCGCATTGCTTTGCTCTTTATCGGTTATTGACCTTGTTTTTGCAGCGGATGACGCTCTTTTAAATAATCAGGCTCTTGATACGGCCTCTTTAAAGACATTCATTGTTCCGCTTTTGTTTATGGCAGTTGCGGTAGTTTTAAGTTTGATATATAAAATAGTATATTTGGTTTGCACCTATAAAATTTTCAAGATTTTTTCGAGCCAAAATGCGGTTTTATACCTTGTTTTGTCTATTATTTTCCCATTCCTGTTGCCGGTTTTCCTGTTTATAAATAAAGATAATAAGCCACAGTTGCAAGACGAACCTTACAATATATCTGAAAACATTTAATATGAAAAGCGAATATATGCTTGAGGCACTAAAGTTTGCGAAAAATGCTTTTAATGACGGCGAAATTCCGGTTGGGGCAGTTATTGTTAAAAACGATAAGATAATTGCTACCGGCGAAAATCACCGAGAAAAGAAAAATAACGCCTTGTCTCATGCCGAAATAGAGGCAATAAATAATGCTTGTAAAGCACTTGGCAGTTGGCGACTTGACGGGTGCACGATGTATGTAACACTTGAGCCCTGTATGATGTGTATGGGAGCAATTATAAATTCAAGACTTGATACACTTGTATTTGGTGCCTACGACACGAGGGCTGGTTGTGCGGATAGTCTTGTAAATTCTAAAAGTCTTCTGTCTTCTGAAAAACCCGAAATCTACGGCGGTATTATGGAAGAAAAGTGCGAAAAAATATTGAAAGATTTTTTTGATGTGGTGAGAAATAGTGGAAACCGAAAAGCAGAAAATTCTTGATATTTTAGAAAAAAGCGGTATTAAAGACGCGTCGTTTTGTGCCTTTTTACCGCTTTTGCCATATCTTATTGAATGTCGGGCGAAAGCGAGACTTCCAAAAAATGCAAAAACGGTAATTCCCTGCATTTTTCCGTATAAAGTTAAAAGCAAATCGCCCAAAAACATAAGCAGATATTCTGCCGTTCCCGACTATCATAGAGTGCTCTCTGATTATTTATCCAATGCAACCGATAACTTGAGAAAACAATTTCCTCAAAACAAATTTGAGTTTTTTATTGATAATTCCCCTATTCCCGAAGTTCGTGCCGCTTGTATAGCAGGACTTGGTGTCAAGGGTGATAACGGTCTTTTAATAACGGATAAATACGGAAGTTATGTATTTATCGGTGAAATTGTTACAGATTTGGAAATTGAATGCTGCGAAGAATACAGAGAATGTTTGCATTGCGGAATGTGCAAAAAATTCTGTCCGAAAAAAGATGATATAGGTTGCTTGTCGGAGATTACTCAAAAAAAGGGAGAACTCGATATAAAAGAGATTACCGCTATAAAAAAATATAAAACTATTTGGGGTTGCGATATTTGCTCGGAAGTTTGCCCTATGAATAGGGATAAGGAATACACCTATATAAAAGAATTTAAAGAGGGCTACAAAAACGAATATACAGATGGTGAAGATATAAGCGGACGGGCATTTGAATGGCGAGGTCCGAAAGTTATCAAACGCAATTTTGATTTATAGGAAATCTCTTATGCGATAGTCGGTTGTTTTTGATAAAATCAGTAAGTAAAGTCCCATCGAAAGAAGAACGACCAGCATTATGTAAACCAGTATGGGCGGATAGAAAAGCCTTTTGACCAACAAGTCCGCAATTAAGACCGATAAAAAGGCTGACATCAAGGGAATTAAGACTGCTTTATTAAGACTAAATGTTGCGTTCGCAACCGAAATAAGACGACCAATATTTAAAAAGCCTGTAAAAGCATTTGAAAAATACATAATACCTATAAAACCCATAAGCCCGAATTTCGGCAAAAGAAAGATTACGGCGATAATTCTGATTGAAGAATCGCTTACGCTGGTAAAGAAAGTGAATTTTTGTTGGTCTAATCCCTTTAACATTCCGTCGCAAATGCTATCTAAATACATTAATGGAACTAATGGGGAAAGCAGTTTTATTAAATACCCTACCGTTTCGCTTTTATAAACGAGTATGCCTATTTCCTCGCCGGCGATAAAGAAAACTGCCGAAAACAGGTATGAAATCAAAGCCGTGATTGACATACACCGGCTTACAATACCGCTGACTACGAATTTTTGACCTTTACTGTTAGCCTCGGAAAGTTCGGGAATAAGCAAGGTTGACATTGCATTAAGCATAGTTGACGGGAAAAAAATCAGAGGAAGAGCCATACCCTTTATCATTCCGAATTGAGAAAGAGCGGTTGTTTTCGCCTTTTTGTAGAACCCCAAAAATTTCGGTACAAGGATATTTTCGGCAGTTCGAAGAGCGGAGTTTAAATATCTTCCGCCGGTTATCGGAATTGCTATTTCCCCGATTTTTTTGTAAATGTTATATGTTATTTTAATCTTTGTGTTTTGTGTTTGATGTTTTAACATATCAAACTTATATACAATATATAGTATAAAGCAGGAAACTGCCTCGGAAATTGTATCGCCTAAGAATACACCTGCACAACAGATGTCAAGACCTTTATCTACAGTTGTTTTTACTGCAAAAAATACTATAATAATTCTTACAATTTGTTCGATTATTTGGGATACGGCAGGAGAAGTCGCCTTCCTTCTTGCTATGAAATAACCTCGAAAGCAGGAACATAAACCCATAAACGGGAGCGAAAAAGATAAAACCTTCAGGCTTAAAGTCGCTCTTATATCCCCTATTATGTTTTTTGAAATAACGGTTGCACCGAAAAATATAATACAAACACTTATTGTGGCAACCGAAAGCGTTACAAAAACACTTTTTTTCAGCACCGATTTAACACCGTATTTGTTTTTTCTTGATATTTCGTCGGCACAAAGTCTTGTAACTGCGGTAGAAATTCCGCTTGTGGCGAATGTACTTGCGAAAACATACACCGAAAAAACAATCTGATAAAGCCCGATACCCTCGCTTCCGATAATGGATGCGAGCCATACTTTAAATATAACACCGATAAATCTGAGCAATAACCCGGTGGCAGAAAGAATTATTGCGTTTTTAATAAATATTGTCTTTTTCAAAAGATATCACCGCTTAATAATATGATTTAAAGGCGATTATCATACTAACGAAATGAGGAAAAACTATGAAAAAGCCCCTTGCCGACAGAGTAAGACCAACGGATATAGACGAAATTGCAGGGCAAAAAGACCTTTTAGGAGAAGGAAAGGTTTTAAGACTGATAATAGAATCGGGACAAACACCTAATTTAATATTTTACGGACCGTCGGGAGTCGGAAAAACAACGGTTGCAAGGCTGATTGCCAATAAAGCAGGTAAGAAACTTTGTTATCTTAATGCCACAACGGCATCGACCTCTGATATTAAAGAAATAATTTCCGAAATAGGAACGATTGACGCACAAAACGGAATTTTGTTGTATCTTGACGAAATTCAGTATTTTAACAAGAAACAACAACAAATACTGCTTTCTTTCATTGAAAACGGCGATATTACATTGGTGGCATCAACAACAGAAAATCCGTTTTTTTATGTTTATAATGCCATTCTCAGCCGTTCTACGGTTTTTGAATTTAAGCCATTAACCCCGCAGGACATTGTTCCGGTAATAAAAAGGGCATCAAAAATTGTTTCAGAAGAAGAAAATACAGATTTTTCCGTTGATGACGAAATTGCATTAAAGATAGCAAGAGCCTCTTCGGGCGATGTCAGAAAAGCCTTAAACATACTGGAACTTGGCATTATGCTTTTAAAATCGACAAAAGAAACAAAACTTTCCGACGAAATTCTTGAGCAAATTCTCGCAGGAAATTCTGTAAGATATGACCGAGAGGGCGACGAACATTACGATATTGTTTCTGCATATCAAAAATCAATGCGAGGGTCGGACCCTGATGCGGCACTTCACTATCTTGCCCGTCTGTTAGCCGCCGGAGATTTGCCGAGTGCTTGTAGAAGGCTTATGGTTTGTGCATGTGAAGATGTCGGGCTGGCATATCCTCAGATAATACCTATTGTAAAATCTGCTGTTGATATTGCCAATGCTGTAGGACTGCCTGAAGCAAGAATTCCTTTGGCGGATGCGGTTATCTTGGTAGCGACTGCACCAAAATCAAATTCGGGCGAATCTGCAATAGATAAGGCATTAGCGGATGTTGA
This sequence comes from Ruminococcaceae bacterium UBA3710, assembly GCA_002371985.1. Taxonomy (GTDB): domain Bacteria; phylum Bacillota; class Clostridia; order Oscillospirales; family Acutalibacteraceae; genus UBA737. The sequence goes on from DFHZ01000026.1 coordinate 50,665, forward strand.
ATCGGGCAATTTCGGTTCTATTCCAAGACAACTGCAAAACAAGCATTTCGACGGCGAAGAATCTTCTGTCAGAGGACAAAACTATTTATATCCGCACGATTTTAAAAATCATTATGTAAAACAACAATATTTGCCGGATATATTAAAAAATAAAACCTATTACAAATACGGCGACAATAAAACCGAAAGAGCATTTAAAGAATATTGGGAAAAGATTAAAAAAGAATAATTTAAAAATAAATGCAAATACTATCTATGATGTTTCACGTGAAACATTGAAGGGATGGTATAATGAGTTGTTTTATTGATTGCTTAACGGCATTTGCCGTTGGCGGACTTCTTTGTTTGATAGGACAAATTTTAATCGACTATACAAAACTTACACCGGCAAGGATATTGGTTTCTTATGTGGTTGCAGGTGTGTTTTTGACGGCAATCGGTATATATGAACCTATTGTTGATTTTGCAGGAGCCGGAGCGACAGTTCCTCTCACCGGTTTTGGATACAGTTTGGCAAAAGGTGTAGAAAAAGCGGTTGACGAGTATGGTTTTATCGGGGTTTTAACAGGCGGACTTACCGCAACATCTGCCGGAATAACCGCAGCAATACTTTTTGGTTATATCGCATCGCTGATATTTAAGTCTGACGATAAATAATTTAAAAAATATTTTGAACTTATATAAAGCCGTGAAAACGGCTTTATTTTTTTCTTTACATTTTGTTATACTCTTGATATAATGATACACAGAATGTTTCACGTGAAACATTATTTTTTATCTTAATATATTACAATATATATTATATACTATATTGATATTACATATATTTGAGGAAAAACAAATGGGAAAAATAATCTCTGTTGTTAATCAAAAAGGTGGCGTCGGAAAAACAACGACAGCCGTAAACCTCGCTTCCGGAATAGGAATGCTCGGCAAAAAAGTTTTGCTTGTTGATTCTGACCCTCAGGGCAATACCACAAGCGGTTACGGAATAAATAAGAAAGATATTAAGGTATCGAGTTATGAGTTGCTTATAGGCTTGGCAAAGGCAGACGAAGCAATTATAAAAACCGAGTTCAAAAATGTTGATGTCATTCCTGCTTCTATCGACTTGGCAGCCGCCGAGGTGGATCTTATAAGCAAGGAACACCGTGAATCTCAGTTAAAAATGGCACTCTCCCCTGTTCGTGAAAAATATGATTATATGTTCATTGATTGTCCCCCGTCTTTGGGGTTAATTACCATAAATGCTCTTAATGCGAGTGATACGGTTCTGGTTCCCATTCAGTGCGAATACTTTGCACTCGAGGGACTTTCGCAACTTATGGCATCGGTAAGGCAGGTTAAGAGGCTTTATAATCCGACCATTGAAATTGAAGGCATTGTTTTAACGATGTATGACGCAAGACTTAATTTGACCGCACAGGTTGTAGCCGAAATAAAAAAGTATTTTTCAAACAAACTTTTTAAAACGGCGATTCCACGAGCAGTCAGATTGTCGGAAGCACCGAGTTACGGTCGACCGATACAGTATTATGATAAACGCTCAAAGGGCGCAGATGCGTATAATGCACTTGCAAAAGAATTTTTAAAGAGAAACAGGTGAAATAAATGGCTACAAGAAAAGGCGGACTCGGAAGAGGTTTAGAAGCTTTGTTTTCGGAGAACTCAACCGAAAATGAGAGCGTTATTACGGTAAAGACCATAGATATTGAGCCTAATAAAAACCAGCCGAGAAAAGATTTCGATGAAGAAAGTTTAAACGAACTTGCCGATAGCATATCAAAACACGGACTTATTCAACCTATCGTTGTGCGTCCTACGGCAAACGGTACTTATAGCATAATAGCCGGCGAGCGAAGATGGAGGGCCTGTCGCTTGGCAGGAATTTCGGAAGTTCCGGTTGTAATAAAGGATATTGACGAAAAGTCGGTTATGGAATTAGCACTTATCGAAAATCTTCAGAGAGAGGATTTAAACTCGGTTGAAGAGGCACTCGGCTATAAATCTTTGCTTGAGACTTATAACCTTACCCAAGAAGAAATAGCGGAAAGCGTCGGAAAATCAAGAAGCAGTATAACTAATGCGTTAAGACTCTTAAATCTTAATGACAACGAACTTGAAGCACTTAGAAAAGGTTTGATTTCGGCAGGTCATGCGAGAGCACTTCTTTCTATCGAGGATGCTTCACTTCGCAAAGTTGCTTTAGAAATGGCACGGAAAGGTTGTTCTGTGCGTCAGATAGAAAACATAGCCAAACAAACAAAAGAAAAGGCAAAAAAGCCGACACCAACGAAGGATACATATTATAAAGAGGTTGAAATTGCCTTAAAGGAAGAACTCGGCAGGAAAGTTATTGTTAAGCCAAACGGAAAATCGGGTGGCACGATAACGCTTGAATTTTTTGACAAAAAAGAACTCGAGGAAATCGTTAATAATTTAACAAAGTAGAAAGAAGTATTTTATGCTCTGGTTTTTTTTAATTTTCTCAACGCTTTGCTGGGGTTTGGCAGAAATATTTTATAAAAAAGGAAATGTCGCCGACGAGCCTTATGCACATTTAAAGACAACGGTATTTGTCGGAATATTTTTCGGCATCTATTCCCTCTTCATTCTGCTCACTCAGGATGTAAATATCAGATATTTACCTGCAAATTTTGTAAGGTACTTGCCTGTTGCGTTATGTTATATAGTGTCAATGGTATGTTCTTATTACGGAGTTCGTTATATAGAGGAATCTATTTCGGACCCGATTGAAAACACCTCCTGTGCATTTGTGCCGATACTGTGTGCCGTATTTATGCACGAAGAATTGAGCCTTAAAACGGTAATAGCGATAATAATAGTTGTTGTCGGTATCCTTGGAGTTGGATTTTTCGATTCACAAGGCAAAGAAAACAGAAAACGGGCATTTGGGAAAAAACTTGCGATTATATCAATAGCAATGCCGTTTTGCTATATGCTTCTTGATGCAATCGGAACATTTTTGGATATATATTATACGGACGATGCAAGTACATCGGTTTTAATCGGCGTAACTGACAAGAATTTAGAGCATACGGCAAATTGTTGCTATGAGTTTACATTTTTCTTGGTTGCTATCGGAATACTTGTCTTTTTAAAAACAAAAAAGGTTAAGTTGTTCTCCTTAGCCGAAACGGAAGAAACAGGCAAAGAAAAAAATCTGCTTCAAAAAATCGGCGGTCAACACAATAAAATTTTGGCAGCACTTTTCGAAACAGGCGGTCAGGCTACATATCTGTTTGCTTTGTCGGAAGGCTCCGGTATAGCGGCAGTAATTCTCGGTGCAGGAACGGTTATTGTGTCGTTTATACTTTCAAGGTTTTTATTAAAAGAAAAACTTTCTGTTTTGCAGTATGCTTTCATTGCAATTATATTTGCGGGTATCATTTCCCTTTCCCTTTTCAGTTAGAAAAGATTATGCTTTAAAATCAGGTATATAATGAAAAATTGTATATCTGATTTTATTTTTTTACTTGTGTTTCGGTTAATTTTGCCAAAATGTCGAAAAAATTAAAAAAAGTGTTGACAAGGGGGAAAGGATGTGGTATTATAATCGGGCGCCCTGAAAATAGCAGGGAGCGAACGGACCTTGAAAATTAAACAACG
>DFHZ01000064.1 GCA_002371985.1 Ruminococcaceae bacterium UBA3710
GTTCATATCCCATTTTACATATTCGATATTTGCTTTCTCAAGCACACCGCATACCGAGTCTATAATGTAATCGCAAACATCCTTTCTTGATAAATCAAGTGTCAGTTGCCATCTTGTAAGGTGCGAATCCCTGCCCTTAGTATGCAACACCCAATCAGGATGATTTCTGTAAAGCTCACTGTCAGGATTCACCATTTCAGGTTCAAACCAAAGACCAAAACGCATACCCAAAGCATTTATTTTTTCAGCAAGTGATTTCAATCCGTTAGGCAGTTTGTCCGGATTTTCATACCAATCCCCAAGTCCTGCCCTATCATCGTTTCTGGAGCCAAACCAACCGTCATCGAGAACCATTGTGTCAACACCGATTTCTGAGGCTTTTTTTGCAATACTTACTAACCTTTCTTCGCTGAAATCAAAATATGTTGCTTCCCAGTTGTTTATAAGAACAAATCTTTCTGAATCCCTGTATTTTCCTCTGCAAAGACGGGTTCGATAAAGTTTATGATAAATTCTCGACATCTCACCAAGGCCGTTACCTGAATATACAAGAACCGCTTCGGGGGTCTGAAACTCTTCACCTGTTTCCAAAACAAAATTAAATCCGAAAGGATTTATTCCTATATATGCTCTTCCGCAGTTGTAACCGTCAACCTCAATTCCCGCAGTATAATTACCACTATATACAAGGCTGAAACCATAAACATCACCATAATTTTCAGTAGCACCCTTACTGCATATTGCCATAAAAGGATTATGTATTGCACTTGATGCTCCAAAACGGCTTGATATGTTTTGGTTGCCGTTAACAATTTCTCTCCTTGTAATATGACGCTCTCTGCACCAATGACCGTCAAGGTGCAAAATTTCACTGTCGCCAAGACAAAAGAAATCAACCGTTGCACTCATAGCAGTCCTTATCTCAAAGCGTTCACCGTTATTGAATATTCTTGCACTTCTGGTTATGGCATTAAAATCTTCAAAAACTGTATACAACAAATAAACATCAATATCTTTCAAAGAATCGTGCAAACGAATAGTAAGAGTTTCTACATTATCATTGCCCTCACAGTATGTACCAGGCAAACCGTTCAAAATCGGTTTTCCTTTAGCAATAGTGTGTTCAGCATAAACGAGTTTTGTTATTCTACTACCGTCTGAATGAACAGCATCGAATGCAGGTAGACGCATATCTACGCTTCCAAATGTAGAATACTCAAGAGGAAAATCATTTGTTGAATAATCGCCGTAATCCCTTGCAGAAAGAGGTCTTCTCTTCATTTGAGTAACTATATTGATATTAACAGGATTTTTTAGTCTATCACCCCAATACAGATGCACTAAAACTTCATTATCAAAAATTCCAATCACATAGCTTGTCGATTTAGTATTCAGATAAAAAAGTTTATTATCTTTATCATATTTAATCATATTTATTATTCCTTTATAAAGTTATTTTAGCACTTGTTACACCGCAATTAACACTCATTGCCGTAAGTTTTATTGTTTTTTGATCCTTGACAGGCTTAACCGCAACAAGAATTTTTCCCATAAACATTTTTCGCTCATTATTAGCCACATTATTGTGGTCGCAGTTATCTGAGCCTGTCCCTATGATTTTTGCGGGTGCATTAACCGAAAAATTTACATATTCCGATGCATCAGGAACGACATTTCCGTTTTCATCAAGACATTCACAGGTAAACAGGGCTAAATCTCTCCCGTTAGCCTCAAATTCATTACACAATGTAAGTCTTAGAGAGACGGCATTTCCTGTAGTAGTGCGTTTATCCTCTGTTACTATTTTTCCGTTTCTATATCCAAAAACTTCAAGTTCTCCTGCTTCATACGGCACATTCCATTCTCCGTGGCCGTATTTTTCTATTTGCTTCCTACCACAACTCTTTCTATTTAGGAACAATTCAAGTTCATCACAGTTAGTGTATACCGTTACTAAAACTTCTTCTCCCTCAAGACCTTTGAAATTCCAATGCGGAACAATATGTACCATAGGTTCATTTGTCCAATGTGATTTGTTTTGGTAAAATGCACCTTTCTTCTGAAGAAACAAATCCAAAGCACCGGATACCGAACAAATGCGTGGCCACATAGCTTCTCCCCTGTGTTCTACAGCAATCCATTGGAAACATCCAAATACAAAAGTTCGTTCTCTAAGAAATTTATATGTTTTTTCACGACCTAAGAACCAACTGTTTGTATCAACATCCTTGTCCCTTATTCTACCCTGAGTATCGGTATCATAATTCCAATCCCTTGTAGTTCCTGTAGCACAGCATTCGGATGCGAACAGTGGTTTATCCGGACACATTTCGTGAACTTTATCATAAATATCTAAATTATAATTTATTCCAACAATATCACAATAATTATAAATTGTGGATTTTTCCGGTGACCTGTCTTCAGCCGCTGTAATAGGTCTCGTATAATCAAATTTCTTTATATGCTCTGCTACGGCTCTATGAATTCTTTTTCCCACATCGGTTATATGATTTGGCTCTTCATTACTCGTTGACCAAAATATAACGCTTGGTCTGTTTCGATCACGCTTTATAAGAGATTCAAGTTGTTCAAACGATTCTTTGGTACTCTCAAACCAACGAGCCTCATCCATAACCAATATTCCCATTTCATCACAAGCATCAAGATAATAACTTGTTTGCTGATAATGGCTTGTTCTGTAACCGTTAGCACCCATTTCCTTTATTAACTTCATCTTATACTTAGCAATATTTTCAGGTACCGCAAGACCCGTAAGTCCAAAGTCCTGATGAGCACAAACACCGTTTATAAACATTTTTTTACCGTTAAGCAAAAAGCCTTTTTTGGCTGATATTTCTACTGTTCTAAAACCTATACGAGTAATATTTTCATCTATTGTTTCATCATTCTTTTTAAGAACTGTTTTAACTGTGTATAAATTCGGGTTATCGCAATCCCACAAGAGCGGATTTTTAACAATCGCAGAATATTTGATTATATTTTTATTTCTTAATTTAACATTCCCCTCGCCTGTTCCTGTCGCAACACAGTTACCTTTACAGTCAAAGACATTGCTTTGTACCATAATAGAACAGTCGTCATAATCCGTATTTAAAACTGTTGTTTCAAAATCAATCTGCCAATCGGTATCATTTATCTTTTTATATGGTGCATAAACTCCCCATAAATCGATACAAACAGGCTCGGTAATTTTAAGGTATACATCTCGGTAAATACCGCCACCTTTATACCACCAACCCTCAAATTCTTCGGCATTAACATAAATCGCAATAACATTATCTTTATCGTAATAAACATTGTCGCTGATATCAACTTCAAAGGTATTATAGGAAGAATAATTATGATACATAAGACAGCCGTTTAAATATACAGTTGAATTACCTGCAATACCGTCAAAACGGAGGGTAACTCTTTTGTTTTCACAACTCTCAGGCAATGTGAAATGCTTTCTGTACCACGCATTGTCATAATGAAGAAATCCCAAAGCGCAGTTTTCTTCCTTACATATATCCTGTGCTACTACATAATCGTGTGGAACTTCAACCTGAATCCAATTATCATCTTTATACTCTGTATTAGTGAAATAAGGATCCGGCATATCAAAATATTTATATGCCGCAGGACCAATAAGTTTTCTTTCTGTTTTGCTCTGTGTGTAAACAGGTCCTTTATTAAATGGTTTGCCTACCGTTATTTCGCCTTTATGAAAAAGCCAGCCTTGATTTAAAAGTATCTCATTACACATAGTTTTTTACTCCTTCACATTAACGCTCAACAATTATGTAAAAACTAACCTCATTACATACATATATTTGCAATATTATACCAACACCTTAATACATTTTCTAATAATACTGGTATTTATGGCAAAACAATACAAAATAAAGACAAAAATTTACAAACACAATAATTAAATAGAAATATATTTTTTATAATCAAATAATACGGTCTTAATATGTTGTTTTCTTATTAAAATCTAAAAAATTGCAAGTTCAAGTCCTTAAAGGGATGCCATATAAATTATTCATTATTCATTACGAAAATCTGAATGAATGAATAATGAATAATACAAAGCAAAAATCCTACCATTCTTGTGATAGGATTTTCCTTTTGGCTCCCCCTGACGGAATTGTACCCCTGCAATAACACAGAAAACTGTCATCTGTATTATACTAAACATTTTTGTTTCGTTTGCGAACATCCCAAAATACATATAACGGAAGTATCAAAAAAGCCACAGGAAGATAAAGAAAAATTCCGGCAACCAAATCAAGTGTTAATAAAATCCTTGGTGAAAGCATGAAACAAAACAGTGCTGTGGGTAAAACCGCTTCTACGACAGCAATAAACAATACTAAAATTATCTTATTACCACTTAATTTGTTTGTAATCAAAGAAATTGCAAGATAAAAATAGTCTATTAATGATATTAAAAATGGCAAAACCCAAAGTATTGCAAAATTTCTTGCCGGATGTTCTATTATTCTTGAAATCATATAAAAAAGTCCAACAGCAAAAGCGATAAAAAATATAAATGAAAAAATTGATAAAATTATTCGTTTCAAAAAAATCATTCTTTTCGTATATGTTGCCATAATTGAATTGTATCATAAATCACGATAATAGTAAAGCATTAAGGATTGGATAAAACATATTATCTTATATTTGCGTCGAAGCCACACCGAACTTATTCACTATTTATTACGAAAATCCGGACAAATGAATAATACAAAACGAAAATCCTATCACTTTCATGATAGGATTTTCGTTTTGGGTCTTCCTGTCGGAATCGAACCCCCTAAATATATTAACAATGTCCTTATTATGATTCAAGACAATCGTTTATAGCCTTAAGAATCATACCTATAATTATTCTTAATAGTAACATTTCTATTGTCTCCTTTAATCTGTTATTAACACTTAAAATCTAAATCAAGCCGACCAAATCATCTTAATTAGCGCTATGAGAATTGCGAACACTAATTATGTCTGCTACATCATAGATCTGATAGGCAGTTTATAAAATAAAATCTTATGAAGTATTTCCCACTTTTATGGTGCTCTGCACATTATCTATTCGTAATTCTACTATCCGTTAAAATTGAATAAACATATGATGGTGCAATAACTACTTTATTAAAATCATTTTTAGGCTTATGCATCATATTTATTGCTTTCTCAAGATTATTTCTTGTTATTTTCCACGTCGCACGCCCGTCACGAAACGGTTGAATTTCTTGCTTTTGTGTACATCTATAAGTAAACGGTAGTCCTCTAACAGTATAGAAGATTTCACCCTCGTGTCTTTTGATACTGTTCCAAAGTATATTAAATTCCATATTTATACCTCTCAAAAACAACTGTTTCATTTGCAAGATTTACGTCAACCGTTTTATATCCAACACTTAACCAACTTAATGCAATAGAATGTGTTGTTGTGTTTGCCCAGAATTCCCTGTATTGCCTTGCGGATTCCGGCAAAGAAAATCCAATCGCATTTTCAATTTGCGAAAATGTCAATGACATTTTTTTCTCTTTCGAGTTTTCTAACAGCTCTGCTAAATGCCTATATTTTTTTCCCGGTTTAATTGGTTTAGTTAAAGGTTTCGTTTCAACAACGGGAGCACTGCTTTTCAAAGTAGCCACCTCATCTTCTAAAGCCTTAAT
>DFHZ01000051.1 GCA_002371985.1 Ruminococcaceae bacterium UBA3710
TACCGGTATGGTAGGTCAGAGATTTGCTCTGCTTTTGGCAAATCATCCTTGGTTTACCGTTACCGCTTTGGCGGCAAGCAGCAGAAGTGCAGGTAAAACTTATAGCGAGGCTGTTTGCGGCAGATGGGCTATGAAGGATGACATACCGGAAAATCTTAAAGATATGCCGGTTTACGATGCCGCTGATGTAGATACTATTGTTTCAAAGGTAGATTTTGTATTTTGTGCTGTCGATATGAAAAAGGATGAAATTTTAGCACTTGAAGAAATGTATGCTAAACACGAGTGTCCTGTAATTTCAAACAACAGTGCAAACAGAAAAACTCCTGATGTTCCTATGGTTATTCCGGAACTTAACTCTGACCATATCAAGGTTATAGAGGCTCAAAGAAAAAGACTCGGAACCAAAAAAGGTTTTATAGCAGTTAAATCAAACTGTTCTTTACAAAGTTATGTTCCTGCCCTTTATCCGCTTGATAAAGAGTTCGGCGTAGATAAAGTTTTAGTTTGTACTTATCAGGCAATTTCGGGTGCCGGAAAAACATTCGAGCGTTGGCCTGAAATAATCGACAATGTTATTCCGTATATCGGCGGTGAAGAGGAAAAAAGCGAGGTAGAACCGCTTAAAATCTGGGGTACTGTCGAAGACGGAAAAATCGTCAATGCAACAAGTCCTAAATTTACCGCTCAGTGTCTTCGTGTTCCGGTTTCTGACGGACATATGGCTGCTGTGTTTGTTTCATTTAAGAAAAAACCGACAAAAGATGAAATATTGAAAATCTGGAAAGACTTCAGCGGAGAACCTCAGGCACTTAATCTGCCTCATGCTCCGAAACAGTTCCTTAACTACTTTGAGGAAGATAATATGCCACAAACAAAACTAAACCGTGATCTTGAAGGCGGTATGGCAATTTCCTGCGGAAGACTTCGTGAGGACAGTCAGTATGACTATAAATTCGTTTGCCTTTCACATAATACCCTTCGTGGTGCTGCCGGTGGCGGTGTATTACTTGCCGAACTTCTTGCTGCAAAGGGTTATATGGACTAATATTCTTATAATGAATACAGAATAAGGGAGATATTCTTTATGAAAAAGAGAGTTTTTGAAGGCGTTGCAACAGCACTTATCACTCCTATGAATGATGATACTACGGTCAATTACAAAAGACTTGAATCACTTGTAGATGAACAGATTAAAGGCGGTGTAGACGCACTTGTTATCTGCGGAACAACAGGAGAAAAATCAACTCTTCGTTATGACGAACATTTAAAGGTTATTGAAGTTTCTGTTAAAGCCGCAAAAAAACGAGTGCCGATTATTGCCGGAACAGGAAGCAATGATACCGTTTATTCGGTAGAACTCTGCAACGATGCAGAAAAGGTCGGTGCCGATGCTTTCCTTATGGTAACCCCTTATTACAACAAAACTTCTCAAAACGGACTTATCGCTCATTACAACTACATTGCCGACAGAGTAAACAAGCCGATTATTCTTTATAATGTTCCCTCCCGTACAGGTGTTCAAATAAAGCCGGATACATATAAAGAACTCTCAAAACATCAAAATATTGTAGCCGTAAAAGAGGCAAACGGCGATTTATCGAGCATTGCCGAAACAAAATATCTTTGCGGAGACGATTTAGATATTTATTCGGGTAACGATGACCAAACCGTTCCGATTATGTCGCTTGGCGGTATAGGTGTTATTTCCGTGCTTTCAAATATAATGCCTAAGTATATGCACGAATTGACAACTAACTACTTAACCGGCGACAAAGAAAAGGCAACCGAAATGCAGATTAAAGCCAACGGAATAATGAACGCAATGTTCTGCGATGTAAACCCTATTCCCGTTAAAGAGGCTATGAATTTGCTCGGAATGGAAGCAGGACCTACAAGGCTTCCTCTTTATCCTGTTACAGCTAAAAACAGAGAACTTATTAAACAAAAACTCATTGAAATGGGACTTAAATTAAAATAAAAGGAAAATGGAAGATGTTAAAAATACTTATTTCCGGTGCTCTCGGGCATGTGGGGAGAAAAATTACAGAGGTTTGCAAAACAAGCGATAAATATTCTGTTGTTTGCGGTGTTGACCGCATTACAGATTCGGGCGATTTCCCGATTTTCACTGATTTTGATGATGTCAGTATTATTCCTGATATTATTATTGATTTTTCAAACCCGTCTGTTTTAGAAGGACTTTTAAAATTTGCGACCAAAAACAATATCCCCTGTATTCTCGCAACTACGGGGTATTCAAATGAGCAAATTCAAAAAATCAAAGAAGCATCAAAAACTATTCCCGTTTTCTTTACCGCTAATATGTCGCTTGGAATAAACCTTTTATGCTCTTTAGTTAAAAAGGCTTCTGCGGTTTTAGGAGATGGCTTTGATGTGGAAATAATTGAAAAGCACCATAATCAGAAGATAGATGCCCCATCCGGCACGGCACTAATGCTCGCAAATGCCATAAACAATATAAATGAGGACAAATATTATTACGAATTTGACCGTCATTCAAAGAGGGTTAAACGCTCACCAAACGAAATAGGTATTCATTCGGTAAGGGGCGGAACTATCGTAGGTGAACACGATGTTATCTTTGCCGGTAAAGACGAGGTTTTGACCCTTTCGCACAGTGCTTTTTCAAAGGAAGTATTCGTAAGCGGTGCTTTAAAAGCAGCCGATTTTCTTATCGAAAAACCGGCAGGGCTTTATGATATGAATGATGTTTTATCTTTATAAATAGCAAAGCAAAAATTCCTATGGCATTTTACCATAGGAATTTTTTTATTTAATATTCATTTTTTCTTTTAGCCCGTTAAGACTTTTTTCGTATTGCTCTTTTGTTATGGCTTTTGTATTTAAGAATGTATCGAGTGTTTCTTTTTGAGAATCAAATAATTTTTTATTTTTTAGATACGAAAGATAACTTTCCAAAATCACGGTTGCCGCAACGGCATCTACCGATTCCTTGCGTTTTTTGCCGAATGTTCCGCTCATATCAAGAAGATTATAGGCTTCCATTGTTGTGCATCGCTCGTCATACATAACCGTATCTATTCCGCTTGAATTTCTTATTTTATCGGCAATATCAGTACAGGTTTTAGCCCTGTCCCCTAAACTTCCGTCCATATTTTTAGGAAGACCTACAACAATTCTTCTTGCTCCGTATTCCCTTGCTTTATCAATTATTTTTGATACAAGTTTACCCGTATTATACTCGGTTATAACTAATTTTGGGAAAGCAAACTTTTCGCCCTCGTCGGAAATGGCAATACCTGTTCTTTTTATGCCTAAATCTACACCCATTATTATCATTTTTAATCCGCTTTCTGCATAAATGTTGCAAGTCGATTTCTGACAGGAAGATACTCTTCGGGCAAGTGGCTATGGTCATTCATAAGTTCAACATTAAATTTTCCGTTATCATAGGTCAAAATAGAAACCGATGTATTTTCAGACCAAGGCATATCTTTAAGCCTTTCTATACTGCCGTAAACAAGTCTTGTAAGCAAACAGCGGATAACTCCGCCGTGAAGAGCAACGGCAACTGTCTTATCAGGATTTTCTTCGGCAATTCTGCAAATGGCTTTATATATTCTTTCATAAGCATCCCGCATTGCTTCTCCGCCCTCAGGTGCAAAGTCCTGCGGATGATTATACCACGTATCTGCCATTTCTACATTATTGCTGAATGATTCCGAAAACGGTTTGCCGTCATAAATTCCGGCATTTATCTCACGAAGTCCGTCATCTATTTTTACATCCATAAAACGGTCGCCCATAACCGCAAAGGCAGTTTTTTGAGCCCTGATAAGCGGACTTGTATAAATAGCATCAATTTTTATATCCTTAAACCTCTGCGTTACAAACTCGAGTTGCTTTGCCCCAAGTTCTGTAATATCGCAATTTATTCCGCCTTGAAACAGTCTTTTTTGATTTCCGACCGCCTCACAATGCCTTACTAAATATATCTTTGTCATTAAAATCACCAACAAGAATTGTAACATATTTCTTCATTTTTCGCAACTGTATTAAAACAAAAATAATAAACCTTCCGTTTGAATTACTTAAAACGGAAGGTTTTATGTATTTAAAGTGCTTTGGTTATTGCGTCATAGAGTTCGTCGTATGTTTCAAGTGCGGTAATTTCGGGGTGCTCGTGTTTTATCTTATCGGTTGACTTAAACAAAAATCCTGCCTTACTGTTTTTAATCATACCAATATCATTATAACTGTCGCCCGAAGCGATAGTTTCAATACCGGCAGAATGAAAAGCCTTGACCGTAGTAAGTTTTGTCTGTTCGCAACGCAATTTATAATCAAAAATTCTTCCATTTTCGTCAATATCTAATGTGTTGCAAATAATTGTAGGCCAGTTGAGTTTTTCGGCAATAGGCTTTACAAATTGCTCAAATGTATCGCTTATTATTACAACATTTGTTACCTTTCTTAATTTATCGAGAAACTCTTTAGCACCGTCCATAAGGTCGATTTTAGCAATAACACTTTGTATTTTATCAATAGTTAAATTATGCTCATTCATAATCTTAATACGATACTTCATAAGTTTATCATAATCAGGCTCATCACGGGTTGTAAGTTTTAATTCTTCTATTCCGGTTTCTTTTGCAACCTCAATCCATATTTCAGGTACTAAAACACCTTCCATATCAAGACATACCATTGTCATTTTTACATTTCTCCTTATTTTGCATATTTTGTATATAATTTTATCTGGTCATAAACTGCCGGCCATCTTGAAGCGGAAGCAAGAGCAACGCACACAAAAGTTTTGCCCGAATCACTTTTGCCAAACGACGCAATGCAATATCCCGACTCGTTTACAAATCCTGTTTTTCCGCCAAGTATTGTTGCACCTTCGGGTTCGGTGCCGTACATATACTTAAACAGAGTGTTTTCAAGTTCAATTCCCTCGCTATGTTGTGCGGTTTTTGATGTTGTATACTTATAGGTCGAGAGAACTTTTCTGCAAATATCATTCCTCATAGCGGCACGAAGAATAACAGATAAATCTTCTGCCGTACAATAATGGTTTTCGTTATAAAGACCTGTGCAGTTAGTAAAATGAGTATCTTTAAGTTTAAGTTCTTTTGCTTTTTTATTCATAAGAACAACAAATTCTTCTTCGCTACCGGCAATTTTTTGTGCGAGAGCAATCGAAGCATCACCGCCCGACGGTAAAATCGTCCCGTATATCAAATCATACATATTAACAACTTCACCCGACAAAAAACCTGCAACTGTTGCCCCCTCTTTATAAAGAGGGTCGGTAATCTCATAGGTCATAGTAAATGTATCATTATAATCTTTAATATTTTCTACTGCCACTAAAAGAGTCATTATCTTTGTAGTTGAAGCAGGATACATTCTTACGGTTGCTTCCCTTGAAGCGACTACCTCATTTTTCTCGTCATCGACAAAAATTATAGACTTACCTGTAATCTCGGCATCGGTAATAATCTCGGCATTTTGGTACTTTGGCACAAGGTTTTCGTATTTCACCTTATACTTTTTTGCTTTTCCCGATGTGTCAGCATTCAAAACTATGCTTTCGTCGGTTTGTTTAGTCTTATTGCAAGACTTGATACCAAGCGAGATAACAACTATTAAAACAATTACCGACAAAACAGATAAAACCGCAAGAGCAACTGCCTTAACATTAAGTCTTGTTTTTCTCTTCTTTTTTTGTACGGTAGGAAGAGTTTTTTGCGGTTTTTCTTTTTGCTTATTGATGCTGTTTTCTATTGCATACAGGTATTCTTCATATTCCTTGTTGTTTTCTTGCATCTGAAAAGTATCCCCTGTTAAAAACTTCTTCCGGAACCGCCGCCGCCGAAACTTCCTCCACCGAAGCCACCGCCGGAGGAACCTCCGCCAAAACCGCCAAAACCACCAAAGCCGCCGCCACCTCGGAAATTACCACCGCCGAACGGCAGGAATATTATACCTCTTCTTCTGAATACAAGGGTATAAATAGCAATAAGAATTAAAAGTATTATCCACGAAATTATAACCTTACCGGCACTGATGTCTTCGTCTTCTCTTTCTGCTAATTGGTCAGCCGGAACATACCCCTCGTTAGGCTCCAAGCCATACTCTACATATACCTCGTTGACAACCGCTTTATATGTTTCAAGAAGCCCCGAAGAAAAGTTATCGTTTTTAAAGTAAGGAATGGCATAATTGTCAAGTATTCTACCTGTTTTACTATCAGGCAATGCACCCTCCAAACCATATCCTACGGCAATAAAGACATCTCTATCCTCACTTGCCAAAAGAATGAGAGCACCGTTGTTCTTTTCCTTATTTCCTATGCCCCAATCCCTTGCAAGATTAGTGGCATAATCTGAAATATCGTCGCCACCCGTAGACTCAACCGTAACAACGACAATTTCTGCCGTTGTTTTTTCTTTAAGCACGGTGCCAAGTTCACATATTGTTTTTTCGTCGGCGTCGTCCATACAGTCCGCAAAGTCATTGACAAACAAAGCCTCGGTAGGAAGAAGTTTTTCTTCTTCACATCCCGAAAGTGTTGCTATACTTAAAACGACAAAAACTACAAGTATAACGGACAGTATTTTTTTAATATTATTTATAATCATTCAAATGATACTTCCGGAACAGAATTTGCCGATGCGTCATTTTCAAAATAATCATATTTACTGAAACCGAAAATTCCGGCAATTATACTTCTTGGGAATTTACGGATAGAAGTATTAAATTTCTTGGCATTATCATTGTAATCTTTTCTTGCTACTGCAAGTCTGTTTTCTGTTCCTGCAAGTTCGTCAAGCAATGCCGTGTACTGTGTATTTGCCTTGAGTTCAGGGTAATTTTCGGTTACTGCATTAACCCAAACCGAAATTGCCTTATCAAGTTCTGCTGAAGCCTCTGCCTGTTTAGAAACGGTATTTGCTCCTGCTACTGCCGAACGGGCTTCAGTTACTGCCTTATATGTTTCGCTTTCATAGTCCGAATAACCCTTTACGGTTTTAACAAAGTTAGGAATTAAATCTGCTCTTCTTTGAAGTTGGTTTGAAATCTGAGATTTTGAGTTTTCTACTGTTTCCTGACTTTCAACAAGTCCATTGTATCCGGAAACGACTGCTATCACCAAAACCACAATTACTGCTAATACTGCTATCAAAATACCTACGCCTTTTTTCATAATTATTTCTCCTTTATTTATGTTTTTTAATAAATTGTTCTATTCTGTTTAATGCTTCTAATATATGTTCTGTACTATAACAATATGAGGCTCTTACAAACCCTTCTCCGCCTTTACCGAAAGCAGGTCCCGGAACTACGGCAACATGGTATTCATTAAGCAGTTTTTCGCAAAACTCTTCTGAACTCATACCTGTTGACTGAATTGACGGGAAAGCATAAAATGCACCGAGAGGCTCACGGCAACTAAGACCTATATCATTAAATCCTTTTGTAATCAGCCGTCTTCTGCGGTTATATTCCGAACGCATACTCTTTACATCTTCGTCGCAATGCCTTAATGCCCAAGTTGCAGCATATTGAGAAGTTGTAGGTGCACACATAATTGCAAATTGATGGATTTTTGTTACCTCTTTCATAATTTCTTTCGGTCCGCAAGCAAATCCAAGTCGCCAACCTGTCATAGAAAACGACTTTGAAAATCCGTTTACTGTTATTGTACGCTCATACATTCCATCTATACTTGCAGGAGCAATATGTCCTATTTCATTAAATGTCAATTCAGAGTAAATTTCGTCTGAAATAACCATTATATCGGTGCCGCTTAAAACTTCGGAAATTTCTTCCAAGTCTTCTTTTTCCATTATTCCGCCGGTAGGGTTACAAGGGAAAGGAAGAATTAAAGCCTTTGTTTTTTTGGTTATTGCCGACAAAAGTTGCTGTTTTGTAAGTTTAAAATCATCTTCGGCTTTTGTTTCGATTATTACCGGAATTCCGCCTGCAAGTCTTGTTATCGGCTCATAGCATACATAAGACGGCTGAGGAATAATAACCTCGTCCCCCGGAGATACCAAAGCACGAATTGCAGCATCTATTGCTTCACTACCGCCGACAGTTACCAAAATCTCGTCTTCGGGGTTATATGTTAAATTGCATCTGCGTTTCATATAATTTGCAATTTCTATTCTCAGGTCATCAAGTCCTCGGTTTGATGTATACTTGGTTTTACCTCTTTCAAGGGACGAAATAGCGGCTTTTCTGACCTCCCAAGGTGTTTGAAAATCAGGCTCACCCACACCGAGAGATATAACCTCATCCATAGTTGCGGCAATATCAAAAAACTTTCTGATACCCGACGGTTTCATATCCAGAACCGTTTTATTTAGAATTTTTGAATAATCTATCATATAAACAACAGACCCCTGCCATCTTTATTGCTACTGAACAGGTTAGTATCCAACTCCTTATATCTGCACATAACAAAATGCGTTGTAGTTGATGTAACCGATTCCATTGTTGCGAGTTCACTTGCCACAAAACGGGCTACATCCTGAAGTGTTTTACCCTTTACAACAACATTCAAATCATATCCGCCGGACATAAGGTAAACCGATTCAACCTGGCTGTAATTTACAATTCTTTCGGCAATATCTTCAAATCCGAGTCCTGCCTTTGGAATAACCTTTAATTCGACTATTGCAGATACAAGTGAGCCGTCCATCATATCCCAGTTGATTACCGCCTTGTATCCGGCGATAATTCCCTGCTTTTCCAAAGATTTTATTTCGGCTTTTATTTCGTCTTCCGTAACACCAAGCATTGTTGCAAGGTCTTTATCGCTTCTACGGGCATTCTCGGATAATAATTTCAATAATTCGTCTTTCATTTCTTTTCCTCCTTAATTTTTTACAATTCCATTTGGTGTTGTAATTACTTTAAGCGGCCACTGAGGGTCAGGTCCGCAACTCATACGCTCCATAGCACAAAATTCGGGACCGTTTGAATTGCCTACATGGGTTACCCAGTGGTACCCGTTTTTATATCCTGCATAAAGACAGATATGCGTACAATGATTATTTCTGTTTTTAAAATCAGTCATTAACATAAGCGAACCTATAGGTATAGGCTCTGCGGGTGTAAATATCGTTCTTGTACCACTTTCTTTTGCAGTCCATTCTATATATCTTGAATATCCGTTTTCAACCCATTTCTGACCGGCGATATACCAACTGTTTGCATCATAAGACCTTTCAGGTCTGTTAAGAGCAGAGGTATCAATGCCGACAACATTAGGCAGATAGTTAAAATAAACATAGGTTGCATAAGAAGCACATACAAGACCGCTTCGCTCAAATTTTGAAATATCGGGTTTGCCGTCGGCAGTAGTTTCATATCCCGAAGAGCCACCGCCATAGGTTATTTTAGAAAGCCACTCTCTCCAAGGCTTATCGTTACATAGAATATACTGCCACATAAGACCGTCGCTACGGTGTTTTGCGAGATTATATCCGCAATAAACGAGTGCATCAAGGAAATCATTGTCTTCAATATCGGTATTCGATTTTCCTCCCGGAACAATATTCAGGCTGTTTTGAGGAATAGAAATAGCCGGTTGCGGTGCCGGTTGCTCTACAACAGGTTCCGGCTCAGGTTCGGGCAGTTCTATTTCCGACTGTTCTTCGGAAGATACTAAAGAGGAAACCTTAGAAGAAACCTTTTCACCTTTTTCGGCAAACATTTTATCGAAGGGAATAAAAATTATTGAGATAACAATAGCCAAAACTAAGGAAATAATGCTTATAAATGTTTTTTTACGAGTTTTGGCAAAATAGCAAACAGTTGCAACAAGAGAATATAACAGATTTAAAGACTTATTACTCTTCATTACACATTCACCTCGATACATTTAGTATATTATACTCCAAGAGCAAGTTTATATCAAGGTTTTTATTGACTGTTTTGTTATATTTTACTATAATTATTATATAAATTTTGGGAGAAGCATTATGAAAAGTATCAGTGTGAACACTAAACCGAAATATGATATTCTTATAGGTGGCGGAATTATTTGCGATATACCAAAATTGATTGCACCATTTTGCAATACAAAAAGAGTCTTAATCGTTACCGACGATATTGTAAATTCTTTATACGGCGAAACCGTTTTAAACTCGCTCATTTCAAGCGGATTTTATGCAAAGAAATTTGTTTTTGAAAACGGCGAAAAATCAAAAAACATAAACACTTTATCCGATATTCTCGAATTTGCCCTTGAAAACGATTTTCACAGAAACGATGTTTTTTTAGGACTCGGTGGCGGTGTTGTAGGCGATATTACGGGACTTGCAGCCGCTTTATTTATGCGAGGTGTAAATGTAATTCAAGTGCCTACAACCTTACTTTCCGCAGTAGATTCATCGGTCGGCGGAAAGACGGCTATCGACCTCAAACGAGGTAAAAATTCAGCAGGTGTTTTCAAGCAACCTTGCCTTGTTGTTATTGATACCGATATAATAGCAAATTTGCCTGATAATATTTTTGGTGAAGGTATGGGCGAAGTAATAAAGTACAATGTAATTAAAAATTTACCTATCTTTGACTATATAAATTCAAATAGTGTAAAGGAAAACCTTGAAAATATCATCATTGACTGTCTGACACTAAAAAAGGAAATTGTCGAAAAGGACGAATTTGATACCCTCGGCATAAGAAATCTTCTTAATGTCGGACACACGATAGCCCACGCAATAGAGCAATTAAGCAATTATACCATACCTCACGGCAAGGCCGTTGCAATGGGGCTTGTTATAGAATCAAAACTTGCAGTAAAGTACGGAATTTGCCAAAATGATACCGCTTTAAAAATAGAAGATGCAGTAAAAAGGCAAGGACTTTATTTTGATGTTGATTTTGACAAAAAGGAACTTGCAACCGCCTGTCTTAAAGACAAAAAAAACAAAGACAGCAAGATTTTATTCCTGCTGCCGCAAAATTTGGGTTCTTGCATAGAAGTTAAATTAACACTCGAAGAACTTATCAATTTATTATAGTTTTCTTGTTATATAAAACACCCTTTGGCTTTTATCGGTCGGGGGTGTTTTTTTCATATCGTCAAACACTGCAACTACGCTAAGTCCCGCTTTTTTGATTGCCCCAAAAATTTCTCTCTTTGTATAGGCTTTTTCGGTAATATTTTCGCTTGTTCTTATATAGTTTCCGTCTTCGATTTCCTCAAAGAAATCAAGACATATTTCGTTTATTCTTTTTGCCTTATCATATTCATTAGTCCACGAAAGAAATACTCCGTCCTCTTCTGAAACTATCGTATTATTTCCGAGAATGTTTTTTGCCTTATAAATCGTATTCAAATCAAAGATAAACAATCGGTCTTTTTCAAGAAACAGCGAAACATTTGAAATTGCCTTGCAAAAATCGGCATAATGGGTAATATGATTTAAACTATCCATTAAGCAAACAGCACCGTCTACCGTACCGTACAAATCAAGATTCGTCGCATTCTGACAAAGATACAGAATATCGAGTTTTCTTTCACTTGCCTTACTTCTTGCTACACTTAACATTTCTTCCGATAAATCGACACCGATAACCTCTATGCCTTTTTCGGTAAACTTTTCGGAGAAACTGCCCGTTCCGCAACAAAGGTCAAGCATAAGACTCGGTTTTCTGTCAAATGTTTCAAACAGCGAAAGGACATAATCCGCCCTTTCGCTGTAATCCACATCGCTCATTAGTTTGTCATAAAGTCGAGCAAAGTTTTCGTACATACTAATCTCTGCTTTCAATCTCTGCCTTAATTTTTTCGAGGAACTCGTCAAACGGCATAGTTGTAGTCTGGTCAGTATCACGGTCTCTTACCGAAACTGTGCCCTCTTCGATTTCCTTCTTACCGATAATAAGCATATAAGGAACCTTGTTTACCTGACGGGCTTCACGAACTTTATAACCGATTTTTTCGTTACGGTTATCAAGTTCAACCCTTATGCCGTTATCCTGCAATTTTTCAAAGATATTCTTTGCGTATGTTTCGTCAAGTCCCGGTAATGTCAAGACCTTAACCTGCATAGGAGCAAGCCAAGTCGGGAATTTTCCTGCAAAATGTTCCGTTAAAACACCGATAAATCTCTCGATTGAACCGAAGCATACACGGTGAATCATAATCGGAGTTTTCTTTGTTCCGTCCTCGGCAGTATATTCAAGTCCAAAGTTTAAAGGCATCTGGAAATCAAGTTGAATTGTTCCGCACTGCCATGTTCTTCCAATAGAATCCTTCACATGGAAATCAAGCTTAGGCCCGTAGAAAGCACCGTCGCCCTCATTGACAACATAATCAAGTCCCATTTTTTCAAGAGCAACTTTAAGTCCGTTTGTTGCGGTCTCCCAATCTTCGTCGCTTCCCATACTGTCTTCAGGACGGGTTGAAAGTTCTACAAAATACTCAAAGCCAAACTTTGCATAAACTTTATTTATAAGTTCAACAATGCTCACGATTACATCGGTTGTTTGCTCTTTTGCCATAAAGATATGTCCGTCATCCTGAGTAAAACATCTTACACGGAAAAGACCGTGCAAAGCACCCTTTAATTCATGACGGTGAACAAGACCGAGTTCAGCAAGTTTTAACGGCAATTCTCTATAACTGCGAGGCTTTGAGCGATAAACCAAAACACTGCCGGGGCAGTTCATAGGTTTAATACAAAAATCTTCGTCGTCAATTTTTGTTGAATACATATTGTCCTTATAGTGGTCCCAGTGTCCTGAAGTTTCCCACAAATGGCGATTCATAATAAGAGGTGTTGAAATCTCAACATAGTCATCTTTAAGATGCAAATCACGCCAATATTCGATAAGGGCATTTTTTAGACGCATACCGTTTGGAAGGAAGAACGGAAAACCCGGACCCTCGTCGCAAAGCATAAAGAGTTCCATTTCTTTTCCTATCTTGCGGTGGTCCCTACGCTCTGCCTCTTCCATAAGTTTTAAGTATTCGTCAAGTTCTTCCTGTGTTCTGAAGGCAATACCGTTAATACGGGTAAGCATTTTATTATCTTTATCGTTCTTCCAATAAGCACCCGACTGCTGGGTAATTTTAAATGCTTTAAGTGCTTTTGTATAGCAAAGGTGAGGACCGGTACACATATCAATATACTCGCCCTGCTGATAGAAACTTATCTCGGCATCTTCCGGTAAATCGCCGATATGTTCAACCTTATATTTGGCATTTCTTTCGGTCATAAGGTTAATGGCATCTTCCCTACTTAAAATAAAAGGTTTAACAGGAAGATTTTCCTTAACGATTTTTTTCATTTCTGCTTCGATTTTAAGCAAGTCTTCATCGGTAAGTTTTGTGTCGCCTAAATCAACATCATAATAAAAACCTTTTTCGGTTGCAGGACCGTAACCGAAATCAGCGTGTGGAAACAGACGCTTAATTGCCTGAGCCATAATATGCGAAGCGGTATGACGAATAACCTCTAACTCTTCTTCTTTCGGGCATTCGGCAACCGAGCCATCCTTATAAATAATCTTCATCTAACATTTCCTCTCTTTCGGAAAACTCTCATAATAGTATAAACTCTTTTGCAGATTTTGTCAATTTTCCTTTATAAAAAACTCATTATACCAAGTCAAAAATGTATAAACAGTCCAGATTTTTCGGCTTAAATCTTCTTTTCCCGAACGATGACGGTCAAGAAGCGATACAAGAGCAGATGTATCAAAATAAATGCCTGCATAATCCGAAGTAAAAGCAGTCTTTACTTTATTATAATACTCGTCCTGTTTTAACCACTCCCTGATAGGAACGGGGAAACCGAGTTTATCCTTTGTAGCAGTTCGTTTAGGCAAAGTCTTTTCGGCTGCCTTTCTGAGTGCCAATTTTGTAGTTACGGTATTTACACGGCAGTCGAGAGGTATTGTCTGTGCCAAAGCCATAACATTTTTATCAAGAAACGGAACCCGAAGTTCAAGAGAATTTGCCATACTTGTTTTATCGGCTTTGAGAAGAATATCTCCCATAAGCCACATATTTATATCAAGATATTGCATTTTGGTAATATCGTCTTTGCCCTCAACCTCTTTATAAAATTTACTGCAAAGCACCTGCGGGGCAACAGCCGATTTTGCGGTTTCGCTTTTTAAAATCTTATCCCTTTCCTTTTTAGAGAATATATTTGCGTTTCCGATAAATCGTTCCTCAATGGTCTTACCTCTTCTGACAAGATAATTGATACCGTGTTTTTGGGGAAGTTTTTCGCAGATTTTCGATATTGCTCTTCTTATGGCAAATGGCAATTTATCATATACAGTTAATGTTATCGGCTCTTCATATATACGATAACCGCCGAAAAGTTCGTCGGCACCTTCACCGGACATTACAACCTTTACATGCTCACTTGCAAGTTTACTCACAAAATACAAAGCGATTGCGGCAGGGTCTGCCAAAGGCTCGTCCATATGATACTGAATTAAAGGAAAAGTTTCCCAATACTCTGTCGGGGTTATTACCTTTGCAAAATGCTTAACGCCGATTGTATCGGCAAATTCTTTTGCAAAATGAATTTCGTTATAACGGTCGCCGTCTTTACTTTCAAAACCAACAGTAAAGGTTTTATCAACATTTGCGGCTTCTGCAATATAACTTGAATCTATGCCGCTTGAAAGGAATGAGCCTACCTCAACATCGGCGATTTTATGTGCCTTAACAGATTCTCTGACAACCTCGTCAACCTTATCTGCAAAATAATCAAGCACACCTGCTGTTTCATTAAAATCAGGTTTAAAATATCTGCGTCTTGAAATTTTGCCGTCTTTAAAGACAAAGCAATGTGCAGGTGGAAGTTTAAAAACATTTTTAAAAAATGTTTCTTCGGTTGGAGAATACTGGAAAGAAAGATAATGACCGAGTGCATCCTCATTTAATTCTTTCTTAAAATCAGGATGGTCAAGAAATGCTTTAATTTCCGAACCGAAAATAAAACTGCCGTTCATAACCGTATAATAAAAAGGCTTTATTCCAAACATATCACGGGCACCGAAAATGGTGCCGTCTATGCGGTTAAAGATAACAAAAGCAAACATTCCACGGAGTTTATCTACGAGGTTTTCTCCCCATTCTTCAAAACCGTGAAGTAAAACTTCGCTATCTGCTTTATTAACAAAAATATGTCCCTTTCGAGAGAGTTCTTCTCTTAGTTCCAAATGATTATATATTTCGCCGTTAAAAACCAAAACCAATGATTTATCTTCGTTATACATAGGCTGATCGCCCTCGGCAAGGTCGATAATGCTAAGTCTTCTAAAGCCCAAAGCAACATTACTGTCAATAAATTTTCCTTCGGAATCAGGGCCCCTGTGAACAATTCGGTTCATCATTTTTTCAAGAACCGTACCGTTATCCTTTATGTTGTTTGTAAAACCTACAAAACCGCACATATATTAAACTCCTTTAAAAAGTTGTTTTAAAAATAATTATCCAAAAAAGCGAGTGATCTTCTTCATTCTCTTTGAAACTATCATAACAATAATTCCGATAACCGCACCGCTTACAACAGCACTTATAATCAAAAACGGCAAATAGTACAAAACGCCGACACCGACAACAAAAATTGCCACTACCGTTTGAATGATATTATGGACTACCGCACCGGCAATACTGATACCAATTATACTAAAACTATCTGATCTTATCAAAAGCGAACAAACAAGCAAGGAAGCCATACCTGCACAAATCGAAAAAAGCAATGAAAACGGAGAGCCGAACAAAAGTGCCGACAAAAGAATTCGTGAGATATTTACCAAAAAAGCACCCTTAATATCCTTTGCAACAAGGCAAATAAGAGCGACAGAATTTGCAAGTCCTAATTTAATTCCGGGGGCTATAAAAGAAAGCGGTATAAGACTTTCGACAAAGCCGAATATAATAGCAGTCGCTGTAAGTACAGAATAGAAACAAAGTTTTTTTACTCTATTTCTATTATTACCTTGTTCGGCAAACATACTATACACTCCCGAGAATTTGATATTTTTCCTTTATGAACACAAATTTGATTTTTGCAGTCGGATTTTTTCATACATACTTTGCCGTCTTCGATATTTACCGTATTATGAGCAAGTTTAACAGTCTTTTGCTTAGTTAAACTTCCCTCATAAATAAGTTTATTATCTTCGTAAATCTTAACGGTTTTTCCGTCTTTCTTAATAGCCAAACCGATAAAAAACGAAATAAGTAATAAAACTGCCGAAACTATGATAACGATAATATCACCTTTTTTAAGCTTCATAATCGCTATCACCTCTGCTTTAATTCTTAAGGCTTTGCATAGGAGCCGGTATTCTTCCGCCCCTGTCTATAAACTTTTTAGGGCTTTTTTTAAGGTTTATATCCATAACAGGACCCGACCCCAAAAGTCCGCCGAACTCGAGTTCATCGCCGACATCTTTACCGATAGCCGGAATAACCCTGACCGCCGTAGTTTTGGTATTAACCATACCGATAGCCGCTTCGTCTGCAATAATGGCGGATATAACCTCAGCAGGGGTATTGCCCGGCAAAACTATCATATCAAGACCGACAGAGCAAACGGCTGTCATTGCCTCTAATTTCTGAATAGTGAGCGTTCCCTCTCTTGCCGCTTCTATCATACCCGCATCTTCCGAAACGGGAATAAAAGCACCTGAAAGTCCGCCAACCGAAGTTGACGCCATTACGCCACCTTTTTTAACGGCGTCATTAAGCATTGCAAGTGCTGCTGTA
>DFHZ01000188.1 GCA_002371985.1 Ruminococcaceae bacterium UBA3710
TACGGGCTTAACGATGCCTGCAAGGGACTTGAAAAGCTTGATGATTACCGCAAAAATCTAAGAGAAATTTTTGATAAAGTTTCGTCTTGCGGCGCAGAGGTAATATTCCTTACGCAAAACGCCATGAACACAAAAAAGAGCTGCCACTTAAAAGACGACAACGCTCTTACAAAAACGGCGCTTATGACGGCGAACTTCCAAAACGATGGCGTTATGAAAGCATATATGGACGCCGCAAAGGAAGTTTCAAATGAATGCGGCGTCAAGGTCTGCGATATCTACCCGATGTGGGAAAAACTGATAGCGGGTGGCATAGATACGACCGAACTTCTTGCTAATAAAATCAATCATCCGATTCGGGAAATTCATTACTATATGGCTATGAAACTCATTGAAACAATTTTTGAATAATAAATATGGAGGAGATTTTTATGAAAACAATTAAAGACAAATACTTGGTAGTAGGTGCTGATTTTGCGGGTTATCCGCTTAAAGAGGCGGTTTGCGAGCATCTTCGCAAAAAAGGTTGGAAGATAACCGATTTAGGCGTTACTGCCGATAGCGACCCTGATAAGGATACCGACCTTATGTTCCATAGAATAGGACTTCGTGTCGGTGCCGAAATATCCGAAGGAAACTTTGAAAGAGCGCTTCTTTTCTGCGGAACGGGTATGGGCATCCATATCGCCGCAAGCAAATGCCCTCATGTTCACGCAGGTGTAGTTGAGAGTGTACCCGCCGCCCTTCGTGCTATTACGGGTAACGGTGTAAATGTTCTTGCAATGGGTGCTTTCTATGTGGCTCCCCAAATGGGCTGCGATATAGCCGACGCTTATCTTGGTGCAGAACTCGGAAGCGGATACGAATGGTGGCATAATTTCTATGAGTTCCATAAACTTGCCGTTGACGAACTTGAAGCATTTGATTATGAGGAATACAAGAAAAACGGATTTAAAGTAAATAAACTCGGCGATTATCCGCTTAAACTTGAAACAAAACCGGAATAAAATGAACAAAGAAATTAGTAATTCGATTATTTATAATGTTTATCCAACCTCATTCTTTGACAGTAACGGAGACGGCATAGGCGACCTGAAAGGTATAACTGAAAAACTTGAATATATAAAACAGTTTGCCGATATAGTCTGGATAAATCCCATATATAAATCTCCGTTTCGTGACGGCGGATACGATATAGAGGACTATTATGCTATTGACGAAAAGTTCGGTACTATGGACGATGTGAAAGCACTAATCAAGAAGGCGCATTCTATAGGGTTAAAAATTCTTTTCGACCTTGTTGTAGGGCATACATCCGATAAGCACAAATGGTTTATTGAGTCTCAAAAAGCCGAGCGGAATGAGTATAGTGATTACTATATTTGGAACGATGATGTTTTTGGTAATTGCCCGTATAAGCATATAAGCGGAAACAGTGAGCGAAACGGCAACTATCTTATAAACTTTTTCAGTTTCCAGCCGGCGCTCAATTACGGCTTTGCAGAAAAGAAATTTGATTGGCAAAATCTTTATACTGACAAGGTCTGTGAAAAAGTTCATGACGAAGTTATAAAAATCTGCAAATACTATCTTGCTCTCGGTGTTGACGGTTTTCGTGTTGACCTTGCAAGCAGTATCGTAAAGGACGATGTAAACGGAGAGTGTTCCTGTAAGGTATGGCGCAAGATTTTCAGCGAGGTAAGGAAAGAATATAAAGACGCCATTTTCCTTTCGGAATGGGGAGAACCGAAATATGCTGTTGCAAACGGTGATTTTGACATTGACTTTTTAACACATTGTTACAACGAAGGATACAATAATCTTTTCAGAAAAGAGCCGGGGACAAATGCTTTCAAAAGCGACGGTAACAGTTTCTTTCGTAAAGAGGGGAAAGGAGAAGCGGATACCTTCTTTGATTATTTCCTCGATAACCTTGAGAAGACAAAAGACAAAGGCTATATATCTGTTCCGAGTGGAAACCATGATCTGCCGAGGATATCAATAGGCAGAACGCCGCAGGAACTTAAAACCGTTTTTGCCTTTATTCTTGCCCTGCCGAATATCCCTACTATATATTACGGCGACGAAATAGGAATGCCGTATTCAAACATAAAGAATAAAGACGGCGGATATAACCGTACGGGATCGAGAACACCGATGCAGTGGTCGACGGAGAAAAACGCCGGATTCAGCAAAACCGACGGGGAATTATATCTACCCGTAAATGAAAATTATACCACGGTCAACTGTGAGGTGATGGGAACGGACAATAATTCGCTTCTTAACACATTAAAGAAATTAGTCGATATAAAGAGGCAATACTTATTGGATTTTTCTCCCGACTGCGATTTTGAGGTGTTGAGCCGAACATATCCGTTGGTATTCACGAGAAAACGCAAAGAAAAACAGTTTTTCTGCGCTGTAAATCCATCGGATAAGAATTTTGAAATAGAACTTCCTGAAAACAGCGAAGTATTGATTTCGTGTAATACCGAAATCAAAGACGGCTTTATAAAAATTGGTGCCTTATCTTTTGTTTGGGCAATTTCAAAAAACTGAATGAGACGGAGTAGTTATGAAAGGTGCGATTTTCGATTTAGACGGCGTTTTGGTAGACACAGCAGTTTACCACTTTGCCGCATGGAAAGAATTAGCAAATAAATTCGGATTTGAATTTACCGAGGCGGATAACGAGAGACTTAAAGGTGTAAGCCGTATGAAATCGCTTGAAATATTGCTTTCAGTCGGCAATATTGCGGCGAGCGATAAGCAAAAAGAAGAATGGGCAAAAGAGAAAAACGAAAGATATGTCAAAATGCTTGAAAACTTAAATGAGAACTCCTTGTTAAATGGAGCAAAGCAGTATCTGACAAAACTGCATAACGATGGCATACTTATCGCTCTCGGCTCTGCAAGTAAAAATGCTCCTTTAATACTTAAAAAAACCGGAATAGAAGATATGTTTGATGCAATAGTAGACGGCAACTCTGTTTCAAAAGCAAAACCCGACCCCGAAATTTTCTTAAAAGGTGCTGAACTTTTAGGTCTGAAACCTGAAGACTGCACCGTTTTTGAGGACTCGCAAGCAGGCATAGAAGCGGCGCGCGCCGGCGGATTTTCGGTAGTGGCGGTCGATAAATTTAATGTTTTAAAGAATGCGGATCGTTATATTACGCAATTAGCAGATATGCTGATTATATAAATTTTCAAAGAAGGCTTATCAATGGTAAGCCAATTAGTAAAAAATATTTTAGAGACGGAGGATTATTATGAAAAAGGTAATTTCGTTAGTCTTAAGCGTAGTTATGGTAATTTCCCTCATTTATACAGGTATGGCAATTCCCGTAACCGCAGACGCAGTGCAAAAAGTCCTATCCGAAGAATTTGAGGGGTATGAAAGGGCTTGGGTTTCGGATTTCCAAAACGGTAACGGTGTAACGGCTTCCGTTCCCTCTACCCCGGGAGGTATGTTAATTGACGATAGCAACAAATTCACATTCCGTGCTTATAAGCAGCCGATAGTAAATAGCTCGTATTCGCAAGAAGCGGCTGATACCTATTCCCTTAATAAAAAGTATTTCGATTTTGATATAAACAAGAACGGAAGCACAAGCGATGCCTCGTCAATATTCCTTTTTGAGAGAAGACACTGGTACGACGGCTTGATGATTTATTGGGATAGTGCTGATAATCTTAAGATTACTCAGCGTTATACTAATGCTTCGGGTAATGCGGCAAACGGTATAACGAAAACTTTTAACCTCGTTGATTACGGCACTACAACAAATACCGAGTTTTTTAACCTAAAAATCCGTGCGGATTTCTCCGCAAACGCTTCCGACTCTTCAAAGAGAGATGCTGTTATTCAAATATGGATAAACAACATTTATGCCGATGAGTTTGATCTCGAAGCCACCGATATGCGTAACGGACTGGCTATAAGAAGAGCGGGTAGTGTCAGCTGGAGTTTAAGAGAGCCAAAATATGTTGACACCGAACTTGACGGCTATGAACGGGTAGATTTGTACGATTTTGGCGATACATATTACAAAAATACGCTTGGTAGTGATGGTATTTTGAATATGAATACTGCCGATATATGCGATTCCTATAGGACTGATTTCGATAAGACCTATTTGGATGTTGATATAAACTACGGAGCAACAGGCAGAGCATTTCATTATCAAGCGATGAATACAAATTACCGAACCTGTTTTTATCTGTTTTTTAATACTGCTTCCAATTTCAGATTAGGTGCATACATTAATGAATCGAGTGCAGCGACGGGTACAGAGAAGAATATGTCGGCAAGTGAATATGGAATTTCGCCGACAGAGTATTTTAATCTTAAAATTAGAACCGATATAACCGCAACAAGCGAAACTGTTGATACAGTTCTTGTACAACTTTGGTTAAATAATCAGTTTGCCTGTGAAACAACATATACACTGACTTACAATAATTCGGGTGTTCACCAAAAGAACCGCATAAAGAATTTTTCGGGTCCAATAAGCTTGAGGTCTTCTTCTGATATTGACGAGGTATTAAGCGGTTATAATCGCATAACGGCAGACGATTTTTATAGTATCGATGGTACTTCGTTATCAAGTTCGGGAAGAAGTTTTCCTGCCAGGATAGCTGGAGAATACAAAAAAGATGCCGACGACCTTAAAATGTCATATTTTGATTTTGATATTAAAATGCCTAACGGTGTAAATCCGTTTATGGTATGGCCGTCAAAGAATAAGACTGATACAAGTTTCTACGGCGACGGCGAGCAAATAAGATTTTATCTCGATGGTACTACCCTTAAGATGATGAAAGTTCACGGTGGCGGAAACGGCGGAACCGTGAACTTCGGCGATATTTCGGCAGAACCATATAATTACAGTTCGGACGAATTCTGCAATTTCAAGATACGGACAAATTATTACGGCGGAAATTCAATAGGTCTTTTGATTTGGGTTAATGATAACTTCCTCGCTAAAGTTCAGATTACAACCTATGACGCCGATATTATGGAGGATATGACTTGTGCCGGATTCGGAGGCACCGCAGAACAAAATATCTATGTAAGAACACCTGATGACGGGTCAGGTGCCGGCAGTGAAGTACCCGTATTTGATTCCGAAGAGCATATAAAAACCGTTAATTTCTCGGATTCTGTTTCAAACGGCAGTCTTATGAATTTCGATTATTATATTGAAGACCTTTCGGCTCCGGTTGTTACAGAATATACTGTCAACGGCTCTTACATTTCTGCTAATTCGTCAACGGTTATTGCCTTGGCTTCAGTAGTAGAAGAAGGATACTTTTTTGGTATTTATTTGACAAAGAATAGCGGTTGGAAAATAAGTCTGTTTGATAATAATTTAGACATTATTTACAATTACGGAACTCCACAAAACTATCCGGACACAGGAAACAAATCACCAGGAACTTCGGATTATAAATTAACGGTTAAAACCGAAAATGGTGCGATTTCTTTTTGGATAAACGACTCATTGGTTTTGAAAAACTATAAAGAGTATCGTTACGGAAACTGTACTCCGAAAGTAGCAGTATATTCAAATGCAAGTTCTGTTACGCTTCAAATTGAAACTTGGTGCGAAATAGATAACTATAATTTGTTAGGCGACTTTGTGCCGGATTTAACGATAGATATACTTGATTTGGTTCGTGCAGAGCAAGTTTCGGAAAACATTGAAGGTCTGCCAAAAATAGGGAGATATGTTAAAGCCTTTAACAATGAAGGTATTGTAGGCTCCGGTGAGTTGCTTTTAATGGCGCAATACATATTGGGAATAGTAAATACACTTGAAAGCAACTAAGGTGTTATTCAATTCTAAAATGATAAAGAGTCATTTTATAATAAATTCAGGTGCGAGAATTATGAAACAAATAGATAAGAATACCGTTTCTGCTAAAGGTCAACTGATATCAAGCCGATTTGTTACATTCGATAACCGTGAAGGCAAGGATATAAAGGTTATGTTTGTCGGGAACTCAATTACATTACACGGTGTTTTGCCTTCTATCGGCTGGAATAATGAATGGGGTATGGCGGCATCGGCTAAAGAGAATGATTATGTTCATATAATTGAGGATAAAGTAAAAGTTAAACACCCTGATGCGGCGTTTTGTATTTGTCAGGTCGCCGAATGGGAAAGAAAATTTGATGAAGGTGAAAAGACTTTCCCATTATATGAATCTGCAAGAGATTTCGGTGCAGACATCGTTATTTTCAGATTTATAGAGAATTGTCCTCAAAAAGAGGAACTGACCGAAAAATTTTATAGTGAATACGGCAAATTGCTTGAATTCTTGACGGCAAAGAATAAAGCAACTCAAATCATTATCACAAACGGATTTTGGAAGCATATTTACGATAAGCAAATAGAAAAGTTTGCAATCGAGAATAACTATCCTTTTGTCGACCTTGGCGATTTGGGCGAACTTGATGAAATGAAAGCAATCGGTCTTTTCGAGCATTCAGGTGTTGCAAATCATCCGGGTGATCTTGGTATGAAGAATATTGCCGAAAGAATTTTAAAGAAAATGAATTTTTAATCTTTCTTTGTGGGAGGACTACAATGGAGTTTGAAGGAAAATACCTGTTATCCGAAAAAGGGTACAATATAGCAAGAGAGACCGTTATGGCTACATATTTTGCTCTTTCAAACGGATATATGGGGATAAGAGGAAGTCTTGAAGAATCAAATATGGTAAATGCGCAAGGCACTTATATTCGTGGCGTTATAGGAAACCACCCTATCGGAGTGGCTCCGGTGATTGCAAACGAGTATATGAAAAAGTGGTATTTTGACGAAGATGCCGTCCGCAATTTTGATAAGGTAATTGCAAATGTTAATATTGCCGATGCTCTGTTTTTGCGATTTACAATAAACGGCGAGACTTTTCTTCCGTGGGAGGGAAAAATCCTTTCTTGGGATAGAAAACTTGACATGGAAAATGCAAGACTCCTGCGTTATGTCCGTTGGCAGTCTCCCAAAAGGGAAATAACCCGTTTTAAATTTGAGAGATTTGTAAGTTATGATAACGATCATATGGCATTTATTAAATGTACTGTTACACCTGAAAACTACAACGGAAAAATAACCGTCCAAAGCGGTATAGATTCAGTTGTCAAATCGGCCGGTTGGCGGATAACATCTTCTCCGGCTGGGAATGTAAAAGAAAACAAGGTTTTCTACTCCTGCATAACCTGTGAGGATACCGGTATAAAAGCCACAGTCGGTACAAAAAGCAATATTTTTGTTGACGGAAAAGAACTTGATTGTAAATGGACCCCCTACAGCAATGACGGTGTATTTGCGGGTACGACCGAAATAAATGCCGAAAAAGGCAAACCTTTTGTTTTTGAAAAACAGATTTGTTTTGCAACCGAAAGAGACGGATTTAACGATATCGAAAAAGAAGTTAATAATGCTCTTGAGGGCGATAACAGATATAAAGAATTTTATGAAAAACACAAAAAAGCATTTCGTA
>DFHZ01000060.1 GCA_002371985.1 Ruminococcaceae bacterium UBA3710
ACAGAGCTTAAAAATGTAATCCTCTTCGAATCCGTCCAGGTTCCCCATTATAATTATGTAGGCGATTCCATTTTGGGTTACCGTTCGCACATGGGTGCAGGGTCTATTACATCTAATGTAAAATCCGATAAAACTCTTGTTAAAATAAGAGTGGGCGACGAGGTTATAGAAACCGGAATTAAAAAAATAGGTGCTTTTTTAGGCGATTTTGTTGAGGTCGGTTGCGGAAGTGTCCTAAATCCGGGAACAATAATAGGAAAGCACACCATAGTCTATCCCCTCTCAATGGTCAGAGGGTATATTCCCGAAAATAGCATATATAAAAAACAAGGCGAGGTTGCAAAAAGATTAAATGAATGTTGAAAAATGGGATGTTCTTAACTCCTATGGGAAATCAACGGGCAGAACGATTTTGCGAGGACGAGCCTTCTTAAAACCCGGTGAATACCATCTTGTAGTCCATATATGGATAATATCAAGTTACGGAAAAATACTTATTCAGCGAAGAGCGGACGATAAGAAACTTATGCCGGGAGAATGGGCGGCAACAGGCGGTGCTGCAATTTCGGGCGAGAGTTCTTTTGCTGCGGCAAGAAGGGAATTGTTTGAGGAACTCGGGATAAAATCCGGCCGTGATAATCTTATCAAACTTTTAAGACTTAAAAGGAAAAATTCATTTCTTGATGTTTTTGCTATAACTACCGATGTATCGACAGATAAACTCACTTTGCAAAAAAGCGAGGTTTCTTCCGTTAAATGGGTGAGTTTTGATGAACTTAAAAGAATGATAGAAAACGGAGAATTTCATAATTACGGCGACGAGTATTTTGATAGTGTTTTTGAAAAATTAGATGATTACAGAGGTTCATTTTTATGAGTTTTAACATAGAAGGAAAAAAGTGTAAAGTTTGTAACGCATATCTTTTTCCGGAAGATGATGTTGTATTCTGCCCTGAATGCGGTGCGCCGTATCATAGGGACTGTTACAACAGTTTAGGTCATTGTGCGTTAGAGCATTTGCACGGGACGAGCGAGCAGTACGATTCTTCAAAGGAAGAAAGAGCAGAGCAGACCGATACACATAACGAGCAGACCGGCAGGCAGGAAGAAAAAAAGGTTCTGATAAAATGCAATATGTGCGGCGAAAATTACAGTGCAACGGAAAATGCCTGTCCTAATTGCAATACACCAAACCCTATAAAACTCGGCGGAAGGTATGTAGCCTTTGACTTTTTGGGCGGAGTTCCTGCCGAAACCGATTTAGGCGAAGGTGTAACTGCCGAAGAGGCTAAAAGGTTTGTTTATTCTAATACACAACGGTTTATCCCTAAATTTATGCGAATGAAAAACGGGCAAAAAGCATCCTTTAATGTACTTGCTTTCTTCTTCCCCTGTGCTTGGGCACTTTCAAGAAAAATGTATAAACTCGGTGCGTTTTTAGGGGCGGTAACGGTATCCCTTTCTATGCTTTTAATACCGTTTAGTAATATGCTTATAAGTTCTGTTCCCGAAGATGTCGCAAAGAATTATTCGAGGTTTGCACTTTATCTTACCGAAAATATAGAATTTTTTAATAACCCTGCTATGTATGTTGCATTTGCCTCATCGCTTTTGATGTTGGCGGTCAGAATAATAATGGC
The DNA here is from genome assembly GCA_002371985.1 of Ruminococcaceae bacterium UBA3710. GTDB lineage: Bacteria > Bacillota > Clostridia > Oscillospirales > Acutalibacteraceae > UBA737. The sequence goes on from DFHZ01000060.1 coordinate 1,641, forward strand.
GGTTTTCGGAGATTATTTTTATAGAAATCATACCATAAAAACGGTAAAAGAAATCAAGGAAACAAGCGAAGATATTGAAAATGATATGAGGAGTAAAGGCGGAGTCAGTTTAATGCTTTTAATTCTCGGAATATTGCTTACAGAGTATCTTCCGGCTATTATTTCAAGTTTTGCAGGTTTTTAATCAATAAAAAGGAGAATTTTTATGAAAATAAGGAAAGCGATTATTCCAGCAGCAGGTCTTGGAACAAGGGTTTTACCGGCATCAAAGGCGCTTCCGAAAGAAATGTTGCCGATAGTAGACAAACCGGCTATACAGTATATTGTAGAAGAGGCTGTTAAAGCCGGAATTACGGATATTCTTATTATTACAAACAGAGGAAAAGGCGTAATAGAGGACCACTTTGACCATTCTATCGAACTTGAGGCTATGCTTAAAAAACGGGGAAACACCGAAATGCTCCAACAACTCGAAAAAACGGCTCACCTTGCTAATATTTACTATATCCGCCAAAAGGAAACAAAGGGCTTAGGCGATGCAGTTCTAAGAGCAAAAGAATTTGTAGGCGACGAGCCGTTTGCCGTTCTTTACGGCGACGATGTAATTATAGGTGAAACTCCGGCTATCGGTGAACTCTGCGAGGTTTACGAGAAGTACGGCAAAAGCGTTGTAGGAATTAAACCTGTTTCGGACGAACTTATTGTAAAGTACAGCAGTCTTAAAATAGAAGAAGTAGGCGAGAAAATATTTAATGTTACCGATATGATAGAAAAACCCGCTTTGAGTGAAAAATTCTCTAATTATTCGGTTCTCGGCAGATGCGTTCTTGATAGCGAAATTTTCTCAATTCTTGAAAAAACACCGCTCGGTGCAGGAAATGAACTTCAACTTACCGATGCTATGAAGGTACTCGCTCAAAAAGGCTGTATGATGGGTATTGACTTTTCGGGTAAACGCTATGATATGGGTAATAAACTCGGAATTTTAAAGGCTAATATCGAGGTAGGACTTGACCACGAAGAGATAGGCAAGGACTTAAAAGAATACCTTAAAGAATTGGCAAAAACACTATGATAAAAAAGTGTTATACAACTTTGTTTTTCGACCTTGATAACACATTGTTTGACTTTTCTCTTGCCGAGAACAGAGCCATAAAAAGAACACTTTTGATAAACGGACTGCCAAATGACGAAGAAACGGCAAGGCTTTATTCGGAAATAAATAGAAGTTATTGGGAAAAATACGAGAGAAACGAAATAAAAAAGCAGGAAATATTTGAAGGCAGATTTCGTACTCTTTTTGAAAAAATCGGTGTAACCGCCGATACCGAAAAAATCTCAAAAGATTACTTTGTCGAACTCTCGGCAGGGCACGATTTGATTGAAGGGGCAAATGAAATACTTAAAAGTTTAAAAGACAAAAATTATTTTATTTGTGCTACGACAAACGGCGTTTCAATGACGCAACATCGCCGTATCAAAGATTCGGGTATAAAAGAGTTTTTCGATGTTATATGCGTTTCCGAAGATGCAGGGTGTCAAAAACCCGATAAGGAATACTTTGATTTTGTTATCTCGAAATGCCCTCAAAAAGATAAAGGAAAAATGCTTATAATAGGCGATTCGCAAAGTTCTGATATTTTAGGCGGAATAAACGCAGGTATTGATACTTGTTGGTTTAACCCAAGCGGTAATAAAGCAAAGTATAAGCCGACCTATGAAATTAAAACTTTGAGCGAATTACATAATATTTTGTAAAGCAAAAAGCCATCCATTCGGATGGCTTTTTAACTTATCTTCCGACAAGTACGGGTTGGATTTGTATGCCTTTAAGGGCGTTTTCTACCGTTTGCGGGATGAGTGAAAAATTGCAGACAAGGGAATTGTGTTTTGAAATTGGGTCATCTTGCGAATAGGGTACAAAGTAGATGTTTTTGGTGTTGTGGAGAAGCCCGATATTTTTAGCACTTGCACCTAAAGCATCGTTTGTGGCAATAGCAAGAACTACCGGCTTTTCGTTGCGAAGATGTGCTTTTACCGCCATAGTTACGGGTGTGTCGGTTATACCGAGTGCGGTTTTGGCAAGTGTGTTGCCCGTGCAGGGCGAAACTACGATTATATCAAGCAAGTTTTTAGGTCCGATCGGCTCGGCACCGTCTATTGTATGAATTATCTTTTCGTGGCAGATGTCTTCAACTTCCTTAATAAAATCATTTGCTTTGCCAAATCGGGTGTCAGTGCCGTAAACGATTTGGGACATAATAGGTTTGATTTTTATATTGAATTTGCTTAGTTCTCTTAATGCTTCAACTGACTGTTTCATAGTGCAAAAGGAACCGCAAAAAGCATAACCTAATGTAATATTTTCCATTATTACCTTTCCTTTCAGTTGTTGCATCTTTGCGATTTTATTGTTTGAATTACGGTTTCGGCTAAGATTTTTCCCGCAGTTTTGGGTGCAACTTTTCCGGGAAGACCGGGCAGTTTATAGGCACGAATGTTTTTCTCTTTGGCAACATTAAAATCAAGACACCCTTTGCTTGATAAATCAATCAAAAGGGTTTTGCCTAAATTATCTAAATTGCGGAAAATTGAAACATCAATGGTATTGAAAATTATATCGTAATCTGAATTTCCGTTTACCGAGGAGGTATCAATATATTTAATTCCTTCGGTTTCAAGCAGGGAAAAATCTTTATCGTTACGGGCACTTACGGTTAAATCGCAACCGAAGTTTTTAAGCCTTGATATTAACACTTTTGCTACTCTGCCGTTTCCAATAACTAAAACCTTTGATTTCCAAAGTGTAAAATCGGTATTGTCTATCGCAAATGCAATAGCCCCCTCCGCTGTCGGAACGGCATTTCTGAATGCGTAGCCGTCAAGCGACAATACATCGACATTCCTTTTTCCGTCAAACGAATAACCGCAGGATATTATTAAACGGTTTTCCGCTTTTTCCTCTATTTCCGAGAGAAGAATATTTCTGTTTGAGATAGGGCAAAAAACGGTCTTTTTATCCTTTGTTGTCGGAATAGGCAAAACGATAACATCAAAATCCGAGATAGAATTATAATCGTTTTCGTGCAGTCCGTAACTTGATACAAAAAAACCTCTTTGCTTTAACTCGTCCATAGCATAAATACTTCGGTTATCGCCACCGACAAACAACACTTTTTTCACGCAAAACACCTACAAATAAAAATTAAAGTGCCATAATGCAACTCAATACATTTTATGGCACTTGAATATTTATTGTTACTGATGGTTTATCATTTTAATAAGTTCTTCTTTGCTATTGAAATTCGGATTTTGCCTTACGATTTCGCAAAGCCTTTTAAGGGTTTCACCTATCTCTTTATCCTCAATTCCGAGGTTTTTAAGGTCGTTCCCGTTTATCTTTAAATGCGAAATTTTATAAGGCTCTGCCGATTTTATAATTCGCTTTGTCCTGATACTTAAATCCGAAATATCTTCGCCCAAAATGTGCGTCTTATAATCTATAATATCAAAAAGAATTTCGGGTTCTGCCAAAGAAAGGGCAAGTTTAATTTCGCTGTCATTACTTTTTTTGTTAAGAAAAAGAATTGTTTTGGCTTTTAAATAATAATTTTTAAATATATTGGAAAGTTTTAAACTCTTTATTACAGCAGGTCCGTCGCAGTCGCAAAGGTTTAAAAAGGCAAAAAAACGCAGGGTTTCTTTGTTTTGAAGTCGCCCTATTTTTTCTAAATGCTTACAAGTATTTATTCCGAAAAACTTCAGTCCGCCGTTTTTAATAAGAGGTTTTAGTGCATTGGGATTTTTACCCATAAGAGATTTTAATATCTCGTTTGCAACCCTTTCGCTGCTTATTTTTTCTAAATTCTTACAAAGGGAAAGAGCCGATATTTTGGTTTCACGCTCAATTTTAAAACCTAATGTACTCGAAAATCTGAAAAGCCTTAAAATTCTAAGGGCATCTTCCGAAAATCTTGTTTTCGGGTCGCCGACTGCTTTAAGTATTCCTTTTTTAAGGTCTTTTTGTCCGCCGAAAAAATCAATAAGCCCTTGCGTTTTGTTATATGCCATTGCATTTACCGTAAAATCTCTTCTCGCCAAATCGTCCCTTATATTCGATACAAAAGCCACATTTTTCGGATGTCTCATATCGTCGTATCCGTTTTCTGTTCGGTAGGTGGTTATTTCAAAATGATTTCCGTTATCGTCAATAACGGTAACGGTGCCGTGTTTTATACCCGTATCAACAGTCTTTTTAAACATAGATTTGATTTGTGTAGGCAAAGCACTGGTCGTTATGTCATAGTCGCTCGGAGTAATGCCGATAAGCATATCTCTTACGCATCCGCCTACTATAAAGGCTTCAAAGCCGCCGCTTTCTATCGTTTCGATAATACTGTCAACACTTTGCGGTATTTCCTGCATTTTTTCACCTGCTTTTGTAATAAAATGGTTTATTTTTTTAATAATATATGTTAAAATAATAATTTAGTAAAAAAAGTAAATTTGGTAAGAGGGTAGTTTTTGTGAAAGAAATCAGAGAAACGGATAGACTTCTTAACGGAATAAAAAAAATTCATATGGTAGGTATCGGCGGAAGCGGTATGTGTCCGCTCGCCGAGATACTGAAAAGTATGGGATACGATGTAAGCGGTTCGGACAGCATAAAAACCGAAAAGACCGATTATTTAGAGAGTATCGGTATAAAAGTTTTTATCGGACAAAACGGGAAAAATGTTGAGGGAGCCGAACTCCTTGCCTTTTCTGCGGCAATTCCGAATGATAACCCCGAAAGAGTAAGGGCTAAAGAACTTGGTATTCCTCAAATGGAGCGGTCGGTACTTCTTGGTGCAATCACGAGAAAATATGATAATGTAATCGGAGTAAGCGGTACCCACGGCAAAACTACCGTTACATCTATGATAACACAAATCTTGCTTTTAAACAAGATGGAACCTACTGCGGTAATCGGCGGAAAACTTCCGATTTCGGGAACATCGGCAGTAATAGGCAATTCGCAAACTCTTGTTTGCGAATCTTGTGAATTTGTCGATTCTTTTTTGGAGTTTTCTCCCGATATTTCGGTTTTGCTTAATATTGATAACGACCATTTAGATTACTTTAAAACAATGGAAAATCTATCTGCTTCGTTCAGAAAATTCGTCTCGCTTTCAAAAGTTTCCTATGTAAACGGCGACGACGATTTAGCACTGAAAACCGTACAAAACCTTGAAACAAAGGTTATAACATTCGGAATGAATAAGACCAACGACTATTATGCCGATAATATTACCGACGGCAAATTCGGCTTTAAGTTTGATGTTATGAAAGGCGGAGAAAACCTCGGAAGTGTCGAAATGCATGTCCCCGGTAAACATAACATTTATAACGGACTTGTTTCATTTGCGGTTTGTTATGATATGGGGGTATCGCCCGAAGGCATTGCGGATGCACTCTATAAGTTTTCGGGAGCAGGTAGACGGTTTGAGGTTTACGGAACATTTAAAGGAATAACCGTTGTTGATGACTATGCCCATCACCCTACCGAGATTAAGGCAACCTTAAATGCGGCAAAATCGCTTAATTATAATAAAGTAATTGCGGTTTTTCAGCCTTATACCTTTTCGAGAGTGGCACTTTTAAAAGACGGAATGGCGGATGCACTTAAAATTGCCGACAAGGTATTTTTAACCCCTATTGTAGCATCAAGGGAAAAAAATATATACGGTGTTTCTTCCGAGGATATAGCAGTGCAACTGAATGATGCCACCGTAATAGGCGATTATGATGAACTCGCCAAGAGGATGATTGAGAGTGCAAATGACGGCGATATAATTATTACTATGGGTGCCGGAGATATTTATAAAATTGCAAAGAAAATATCGGAGTCTTTATGATGGAAACTAAAAGATTATATGACGAAGATTCTTATATAAAGGAATTTGATGCGACTGTTATATCAAGCGAAAAAGAGGGCAAATACTTTAAAACCGTGCTTGATAAAACGGCATTTTTTCCCGAAGCCGGAGGGCAGCCTTGCGATAACGGAACAATAAACGGCTTAGAGGTTAAAGATGTTCAGATTAAGGACGGAATTATTTATCACTTTCTTGAAAAAGGTCTTGAAAACGGTCAAAAAATAAATGGTGTTATAAATTTTGAAAGACGGTTTTCGTTTATGCAAAATCATTCGGGCGAACATATCGTTTCGGGTGTTATAAACAGTCTTTACGGTTTTCAAAATGTCGGTTTTCACCTTAATGAAGAGGTTGCAACCCTTGATTTTGACGGCATTCTTGACAGAAACGACCTTGATAAAATAGAGAATGTTGCAAATAGGAAAATATGGGAAAACAATAAAGTTATAGCCTATTATCCTACAAAAGAGGAACTCAAAAATCTAAAATTCCGACAAAAAAAGGAGATAGACGGAAATATCCGCATAGTTAATATCTTAAATACGGATATTTGTGCCTGTTGTGCTCCGCATGTTAAAAACACGGGCGAAATAGGTCTTATAAAACTTTTGTCTTTTGAAAAAATGCGAGGAGGCACACGCATTTATATGAAATGCGGTAATTTAGCCCTTGCAGATTATCAAAATAAACTTTTAAATATCACCGAAATTCAAAACCTTTTATCCTCGAAAGCGGAAGATACCGCAAAGGCGGTAAATTTGCTTTATGAAAAACTGAATGAACAAAAGCAGAAAAATATAAATCTAAATAAAAGACTAATGGAGTTTATGGTCGGGAACGCAAGTGCGGATGAGAATTTATTTTTGGTTTCGGATTTTGAAATGAAAGATTTGCAGATGTTTTCGGATATGCTTTATAAAAAGCATAAAGCAACAAAAACTGTTTTATCAAAAAAGGATAACAATACATATTTGTTTGCAATTTGCGGTGAGGATACCGATGCTAAAAAGGTTTTCTTGAAGTTAAAAGAAAATCTTGATGTAAACGGCGGAGGAAGAAACGGTATGCTAAGCGGAATAATAAACGCAGATTATAAGGAAATAAAAGGAGTAATTTAAAATATATGAATTGGACTGAAATCACGGCCACGGTGCCTACCGATAAAACAGACGAGGCAGCCGCTATCGCAAATATGGTTGTACCATACGGCATTTATATTGAAGATTATTCCGATTTGGAAACTGCCGCTATGGAAATCGCTCATGTTGATTTAATAGATGAAGATTTGGTTGCCAAAAAAAGGGATATTTCGGTTATCCACCTCTATATTTCCGAAAGCGACAACAAAAGTGAAAAATTAGCCTATTTAAGTGAGCGAATGACGGCATCGGGTATAGACTTTAAACTCGATAATAAAACCGTTGATGACGAGAATTGGAACGAAAATTGGAAAAAGTATTTCAAGGCATTTGAAATCGGCAAAAAATTAGCCGTTTGTCCGAGTTGGGAGAAGTATGATAACAAAGAAAACCGAACAGTTATAAACCTTGACCCCGGAGCCGCATTCGGGACGGGCAGCCATGCTACAACCTCGCTTTGCCTTGAAGAACTTGAAAATCTGGTTACCGAAAACAAAAAAGTTCTTGATATAGGAACGGGCAGCGGAATTTTAGCCGTAGCATCGGCACTTTTGGGGGCTAAAACTGTTGTCGGCGTTGATATAGACGAACTGTCGGTAAAGACCGCAAAAGAAAATGCGAAGCGTAACGGTGTTGCCGAAAACTCTGAATTTTTACATGGCGACTTGGCGGACAAAGTAAACGGTAAATACGATATTGTGTGTGCCAACATAATAGCCGATGTTGTTATAAGACTTTTTGATAATGTTAAAGATTTTATGACCGACGATGCTAAACTTATAGTTTCGGGAATAATTGATTTAAGGGCGGAAGATGTCGAAAAATCAGCACTCGAACACGGCTTTAATATAGAAAAGAGGAAAACAAAAGACGAATGGTTTGCATTCGTTCTTACAAAGTAATCGGAGGATATTTATGCTTGAATTTGAGCAACTGAAATTAAGACTTACTGCTAACGAACAGGAAATAAAGGACCTTAAAGATGCAATCGGATATGACGGCTTAAAGCGGGAAATAGAAGAACTTGAGCAAAAGTCTGCGGCTCCCGGTTTTTGGGACGATACCGAAAACTCTCAAAAGGTTTTGCAACATACGGGCAAACTCAAAAACAAGGTCGAAGCTTACGACAATTTACTATCAAGTTATGACGATCTGCTTGTCCTCATTGAAATGGGAAATGAAGAGGAAGACCTGTCGCTCGTTGAAGAAATCACAAGTTCTATTGACAAACTCGAAAATAACATCGCATCGCTCAGGCTTCAGACACTTCTTACCGGTGAATATGACGCTAACAATGCAATCTTAACCTTCCATGCAGGTGCAGGCGGTACCGAGGCTATGGACTGGGTAAGTATGATTGTAAGAATGTATACCCGCTGGGCGGAAAGGCACGGCTTTAATGTCAAGGTGCTTGATTTTCTTGACGGCGATGAAGCAGGTCTTAAAAGTGCCGTAATGCTTATCGAGGGCGAAAATGCCTACGGATATTTGAAAAGCGAATCGGGCATTCACAGGCTTGTCCGTGTGTCCCCGTTTGATGCGTCGGGCAGGAGACATACATCATTTGCCTCGGTAGAGGTTATGCCGGAGATAAGCGACGATATTGATATAGAAATTCGTGAAGAAGACATAAAAATGGATGTTTTCCGTTCGTCGGGTGCAGGCGGTCAGCATATCAACAAGACCTCGTCTGCCGTAAGACTTACCCATATACCTACGGGAATAGTTGTTGCCTGTCAAAATGAGAGAAGCCAGTTCCAGAACAGGGATCAGGCAATGAAAATGCTTAAATCAAAACTTCTTGAAATTAAGGAAAGAGAGCATCTCGAAAAAATCGAGGACATAAAGGGTGTTCAAAAAGAGATTGCGTGGGGCTCTCAAATTCGCTCCTATGTATTTATGCCATATACAATGGTAAAAGACCACAGAACATCTTTTGAATCAGGAAATATAAATGCCGTTATGGACGGCGACCTTGACGGCTTTATCAATGCGTATCTTAAAGCCGCTTCAAAGGGAGAACTCGAACACTAAAAGGAGAAAATATGTTAAAAAGGTTTATCGGTTATTATAGACCGTACAAAAATATGTTTATTCTTGATATGTTGGCATCTCTCTTTATTTCGCTTATAGGACTTGTTTATCCTATGGTTACTAATAGAATGCTGAACGATCTGATACCCAACAAAAAATACAGCGGTATAATTATCGGCGGTATTTTGGTGCTTGTCCTCTACTTTATAAGAATGCTTTTAAGGTATTTTGTTCAGTATTACGGGCATATGATAGGTACAAATATGCAGGCAAATATGAGAAGAGATATGTTTAAACATCTTGAAACATTGCCTTTTACATATTTTGATAATCACGAAACAGGCCGCATACTTTCCCGTATGACGAACGATTTGTTTGATGTTGCCGAACTTGCACATCACGGTCCTGAAAATCTCATTGTTTCAAGCCTTACACTTATCGGCTCATTTATATATCTGCTCTCGATAAATGTTTATCTTACATTCATTATTTTTGCATGTGTTCCGATTTTGGTGGGCGTGTCTTCTTATTACAGAAAGCGTATGCATGCGGCATTCAAAGAAAGAAGAACAACAACAGCCGGAATAAATGCTTCGGTTGAAAGCAGTATAACGGGTATAAGGGTTACCAAAGCCTTTACAAATAACGATACCGAACTTAAAAAGTTTGAAGAAAATAATAAACTTTTTGTTGAGGCTTCAAGAAAATCGTATAACGCAATGGGTCAGTACCATTCCATATCAAGTTTTATAACCGATGTGTTTAATGTAATAATCATAATCGCCGGCGGACTTTTCCTTTATGCAGGAGATATTTCTTTCGGAGATTATACAACATTTATTGTTTCGGTAAATGTATTCATAAACCCCGTAACTCAACTTATAGGCTTTATGGAGCAGTTCCAGAACGGTGTTTCGGGATTTGAAAGGTTTATCGAGATTTTAGACGAAAAGCCAGAAAAGGAAAACGACGGTGCCACCGATATAGAAAATGTCGAGGGCGAAATAAGTTTCAAAGATGTTTCGTTTGCCTATGAAGTAAATGAAGAAAAGATAGTTTTAAACCATATAAATTTAGAAGTAAAGAAGGGGCAGAAATTAGCACTGGTCGGTCATTCGGGCGGCGGAAAAACGACTATCTGTCATTTAATTCCTAATTTTTACAGGGTTTCAAGCGGAGAAGTTTTATTGGACGGAAAGAATGTAAACGATATTACATTCACTTCGCTTCGTAAGAACATAGGCATAGTTCAACAGGATGTTTTCCTCTTTAACGGAACTATTAAGGAAAATATACTTTACGGCAGACCCGATGCTACTGACGAAGAGGTTATAAAAGCGGCAAAACTTTCTAATATTTACGATTATGTTATGACGCTTCCGAACGGCTTTGATTCTCAGATAGGGGAGCGAGGGGTTAAACTTTCGGGCGGACAAAAGCAGAGGCTCAGTATCGCACGGGTATTTCTTAAGGACCCGAAGGTTTTGATACTTGACGAGGCGACAAGTGCTCTTGATAATACTACCGAAATTCTCATTCAGGATGCCCTTGACGAGCTTTGCAAGGGAAGAACTACCATTGTTGTGGCACATAGGCTCTCGACAATAAAGAATGCCGACGAAATAGCCGTTATTGATAAAGGCGAGGTTGTTGAAAAGGGAACGCACGACCAACTTATGAAAAACGGAAAGATATATAAAGAACTTTATAATCTTCAGTTCAGAAAAAATCAAGCAATTTAATTCGGAGATTAAAATGTATTATGCTATTAACGGCGGAAGTATCTCTTTCGGCGAAAAGACTGTACTTTCCGATATTCGCTTCGAGGCTCATACGGGCGATAAAATCGCTGTTGTAGGGAGAAACGGTTGCGGTAAAACAACATTGCTCAAAGCAATCTTGGGCGAATATGACATTCAAAACGGCGAAATATCTAAAGACGCAAATCTTGAAATAGGTTCACTTTCTCAAATTGCTTTTGAGGATAATTCCGCCACAATGGGAGAAGAACTTTTAAAAGCCTTTTATAAAATAAATAGGATAAAAGACCGCCTTGATACACTGCAAAGGGCTATGGAGATTGACCCTACCGCAGAAAAGGCGGAGGAGTTTGAGGAATTAACAGAAAGATATAGAATACTCGGCGGATATTATTACCAAAAAGATTATGAAAGCATAATTAAAAGTTTCGGCTTTTCGCCTTTTGATAAGCAAAAGAAACTTTCTGAGTTTTCGGGCGGACAAAGGACTAAAATTGCTTTTATGAAACTTTTGCTTTCAAAACCTGATTTGTTGCTCCTTGACGAGCCTACAAACCACCTTGATATAAATGCAATCGAATGGCTTGAGGAATACATAAAGAATTATCCGGGTGCTTTGGTAATTGTTTCTCATGACCGTATGTTCCTTGATAGAACTGTAAGTATTGTCTATGAGATTGAAAGAGGGAAAATCCGAAGATATGTCGGCAATTACTCAAAGTTTACAGCAATTAAAAAGGAACTTTACGAGAAGCAGTTAAAAGACTACGAAAGACAGCAAAAAGAAATAGAAAAACTGAGCGGTTTGGTGGAAAAATTCAGATATAAGGCAACAAAAGCCAAAATGGTGCAGTCAAAAATCAAGTATATCGAGAGAATGGATATTATCGAACCGCCCGAAAAATTTGACCTAAAGGCATTTTATTCCGATATAACGCCGACAACCGAAAGCGGTGGCGATGTTCTTTCGGTAAACGACCTGAAAATCGGCTATGATAAGGTACTTTCAACCCTTAATTTCACTTTGAAAAAGAATTGCAAAGTCGGAATAGTCGGCTCAAACGGACTTGGAAAAAGCACATTTTTAAAGACGCTTATGGGACTTATTCCGCCTATTTCGGGAAGTTTTAAATTCGGCTACAATGTAAAGTTAGGATATTTCGACCAGCAGATGGCAGAGCACACAAGCGAACAAACCGTGTTTGAAGATTACCGTGAAGAGTTTCCGAATTTGACCGATACCGCCGTTCGTTCCGACCTTGGAGCGTTTTTGTTTTCGGGCGATACGGTTTTTAAGCAGGTGAATGTTTTATCGGGTGGCGAGAGGGTCCGTTTGGCACTTTGCAAACTTTTCAAGAAAAAACCGAACTTTCTGCTTTTGGACGAGCCTACAAACCATACCGATATTGTCGGCAAAGAAGCACTTTCAAATATGCTTAAAGAATATAGCGGAAGTTTGATATGCGTTTCTCACGACCGATATTTTTTAAAGCAGGTCTGCGACAGTCTTCTTATATTCGGCGACGACGGCACGGTCAATTTCTACCCGCACGATTATGACTTTTATGAAAATATAAGGAAAAGCGGAACAGTTTTGGCACCCGTTAAAACAGAGCAGACCGAAACACCCGTAAAAAAGCAAAAACATATAAGTCCTCTTAAAGAAATAGGAAAACTTAAAACGAGAATAGGTCATTTGGAAGAGAAAATAGCCCTGAAAGAAGAGGAGATGGACGGTCTTAAAACCGAACTTAATTATCCTGAAAACCAATCGGACTATCAAAAACTTTCCGAACTCGGAAATCTTATTGAAGATGCAGAAACGCAACTTGATATTCTTATGGGGGAATGGGAAGAACTCTCTGCAAGGCTTGAAGAAAAAGAAAAAATGCTTTAGGCTTCGGCTAAATAGGCATAAAAAAACAGTCCGGTTTTTACCGAACTGTTTTTAATTCATTTATGATTTTCTTAATTATTCTGCCGGTTCTTGAGGAATATCGTTGACGGTTTCGGTTGTGTTCATTCCGTCTAATTTCATTATTGCGTCAAAGTAATTAATTTTAGCACAGCTGTGATACGGAGCAACCCAAAGAACACCGATACCAAGGCACATAGCACCTACAATGTACCAACCGATAAACGAAAGGTCTAAAACAAACAAATCTAACTTATGACCTCTTGTAAGGCGTTGGCTTTCGTCAAGGCAAGCCTTCCAGTCATATTCAGGATGTTCGTTTGCAATGTAGTATGCCATTGAGTAAGCGTAAGTTTTTACAATTCCCGGGAATATGAAGAGCAATGTCCATAATGTAATAAATAGATTTGCGAGGAAACCGAGTATAAGGTTTCTTCCCAAGTTTTCACGGAAGCCTTTGAACATATCCTCTATGTTGATGATGTTGTTGCCTCTTAAAAGAGAAACAAAAACCGATGTAACACCAACTACGAGCGGACCTTCAACGAGCATAGCCGGAACACCGCCGCAATACGATGCGACGCCTATTATTGCCGACTCAATCAAGAGAATTAAAAGAGCCATAAGCCAAGTGCTGCCGAAAATGTTGTTTCCGAGTTGTAATTTTGCATTTTGTTTAATAATTTGTCTTGAAATCATAATTCAACACTCCTTTGAGAGTATTATAACAAAGCGAACAGTAAAAATCAACCATTAAAAGTATTGCAAAAAAATATTGACAAATTTGCAAAATAGCGATATAATATGCGAGTATGCGAAATTGTACGCAGTTTCGTTATGCCCAAAATTTAATGGAAAGGAGTAATGTAGAAGTGCCAACCTTTAACCAGTTAGTTCGCAGCGGTCGTGAAACTGTTGAGAAAAAGGCTAAGGCTCCTGCTCTTTTGAAGGGTTA
>DFHZ01000013.1 GCA_002371985.1 Ruminococcaceae bacterium UBA3710
TTTTCGGACTGCACTCTACTCCCGCCAATACCACCCACGCACTCTTGAAAACCGCTTATAAAAGCGGTTTTCGCCTACAAGGTATTTTTCCGCCGCACCTGTCGCCGAAAAAATAAAACACCGCTCAAAAGGTGCCAAAATTAAAAATTAGTCTTATCAACAGACTAAAAATGCGGAGCATTATGCTCCGCATTTTAAGTTTTATTTTTTCTTCGATTTGCCGTAAACATCATTAAAGCAATCAACTATTTTTTGTTGGTCTTCCTTCGATAAATTCCTGAAAATTCTGATTGCATTGGTTTCTAAAATCGAAAGAGGCAAAACATCATTGTAACTCGGTTGTTCCAAAACAAGGCGAGGTATATTAGTATTAGAATATGCTTCGGTTTCCTCTTGTCCATATAAAAGAGTAGCAACAGAAACTCTGAACAACTCTGCTATTTGCTTAAGCATATCGGGAGACGGGTTGCCGTATTTTTCCATACGGGCATAGGTGTTTCGCTTAAGCCCCAAAAGATCAGCCGCTTGAGCCTGAGTCAGTCCTGCGAGTTTCCTATATCCGGCTATTCTTTGATTTATCGTTTTCTCGTCCATATTTTTCTCCAAAATAAATTCTTGACTAAAAGAAGCATAGCATGTATAATTATTGTCGTACGCTGAAGTGGCTCAGATGGTAGAGCAGCTGATTCGTAATCAGCAGATCGTGGGTTCGAGTCCCATCTTCAGCTCCATACAACGGACCTTAATTTGCTTTGTGCGAATTAAGGTTCTATTTTTTATCATTTATCTACAAAAAATGACATTTATTGTAATTATAATATCATATTTCCTCTTTTTTGTCAAACTCAACGATTATCATCGTGCTTATTATAGGGTATATATTTTACCTTTCGGCGTTTTTTGCTATTCATATTAAGTTTAATTACACCGATAATAAATGCTATGATAAGCAAAACTATCAAAACATAAATCGCTACCATATACTTGGAAATAAAAAATCTTTTTATCCCTCTGAAAACATACAAAATTGTGCTTCTTTTTACATTTTCGGTAGAAATAAGATTAACTGTTCCGATTTTTTCTTCGGCATAAATAATATCCGCCGTACCCAAAACATCACCTTTTTTTATCGGTGCATCAACCGTTTTCTTATTAAGGTGAGGCTCGATTAAAATAGTAGATTCGTCAGCACTCTTCGGCAAAACGGTCAAGAAATCTTTTTCGATGTAAAGAGGGATATGGTCGGTATCAAGCGACAAATCGACCCCTACCTCGCAAACGGGATTTTTAGTGTTTGCCGCTTCCTTGTACTCAAAGTTATTGAATGCCCATTTATACAAGTTTTTGCTGTCCTCAAATTCATGCCTTTTTGACGGATTAACAGGGCATCCAAACATAGCACAGATGTAATTATAGCCATTATACGAAGCGGTCGAAACCAAACATCTGCCTGCTTCGTCCGTATATCCTGTTTTAACACCTTTCGCATACGCATAATAATAGTTTGTTGTATTATCCTGCAAAAAATTGGTTGTAGAAACCGTTCTTGCTTTAGAAAACTGAGTCGCACCGACCGTATATCTTGTTGTTTCGCAAATCTGCTTAAATGTTTCGTTTTTAAGGGCATAAGAAGTAAGTTTTACGGTATCGTTGGCAGTTGTATAATTTTGCTCACTGTGAAGCCCTACCGGGTTTTCATAATGGGTATTATCAAGTCCTAATTCCTCTGCTTTTTTGTTCATCATATCGACAAAGTTTTCAACCGTACCGCCGTAATGAATGGCAGCAAGGTAAGCACAGTCGCCAAAAGACGCCATTAAAACAAGATATACTAAATCAAGTTCGGTTATCTCTTCACCCGAAACTAAATTTGAAACGGAACTTCCTGTACCGCTTATGAGTTTTAAGACCTCATCCGTCATTGCAATTTTGCTTTCCGGGCTGAACTTCGGGCTTTCAAGCATAAGTGTTACAGTCATTATTTTGGTAATTGATGCGGGGTAAACCTTTGTGTCGGCTTGTTTTGAGAACAACACTTCGCCGGTATCAAGAGAGGCAAAAACAACCGATTTCGCCGTGATGTTAATTCCCGTAGGTTCATAGGCAAGTGCCGGTACCGAAACAGGAAGTGCAAGTATTATAAGACACAGAAAAAGAGCAAACATTCTTTTTATCATAATCAACCTCAAAAACATTTATTAAATATATTATACAATAACTATTGACAAATTAAAAGTAAAAAAATACAATATTCTATGAAATAAAAAGATTAAAGTGTGGTGTTTTTTACGGTTTACGTTACCGGAGATATGCACGGCGATATAGAACGCCTGTATGACAAAGAATTCAGAAAACTTAAGAAAAACGATGTTTTGATTGTCTGCGGTGATTTCGGATATATTTTCGACGGCAACGAACTCGAAAAAAAAGTTAAAAAGTTTTTTGCTACAAGAAAGTTTGTAACCGCTTTTGTGGAAGGCACTCACGATAATCTTGATAAAATCAACAGTTCTCGTGTTACGGTATGGAAAGGCGGAAAAGTCCATAGAATAGAGGGAAATCTTCTCCACCTTATGCGAGGGCAGATATTTACCATAGAGGGAAATACATTCTTTACTTTTGGCGGCGGAGAAAGTATCGACAAGGATATAAGGGTTGAAAAAAACCTTTGGTGGAGAGAAGAAGAGCCTACTCCTGCCGAAATGGCTGAGGGTGCAAAAACACTTGACGAAGTAGGCTGTAAAGTTGACTATATTATAACGCACGAACCGCCCTCTCTCGTTAAGAGTGCAATGCTTCTCAGAAGCGGAAATGCTGACAGGGTAAACAAACTCAACGGATATTTTGAAGAACTTGACCGCTCTCTCACCTTTAAGAATTGGTTTTTCGGCTCCTTGCACGAGGATAAGAGAATAACCGAACACCATACCTGCGTTTTCCAAAAACTGATACCTATTGAATAAAAAAGAGCGTAAATATGTTCTGCATTTGAAAAATTTGTTATTGATATATGGAGTAAAAAGACATAGGGGAAACTTTGGTGTTGCAAGATAATTTTACAACACATAGAACCGTTACCCACGCCAAAATCTGTGTACAAGTGTCAATGATGGGTGACACTTGTACACAGCATTGATGAAAGCAGCTTTTATTTCTGTTGCACTATCTTTTGAATTGTGATATAATGAGCATTAAGAGTGTAGTACGCAAAGGTATTATGTGTCTCACAAAATATTTATGTCAATATAGTTGTTGTCTTTATAAGGAGTGCGTTTATGGCGTTTCGAATAGCGCAAATCGGAACTTTTGACTGCGAGAATTTCGGTGATTTGCTTTTCCCAGAAGTATTAGCATATAATTTGAATAAAAGAATAAATATTGAAGAAATCGTCTTGTTCTCACCAATAGGCGGAACTATGCCGTTTTATCCCGATATTCAAGTGTTTCCGATTTCAAAGCTTGAACAAATGCACAATGAAAATCCTTTTGACGCTGTTATCATAGGCGGAGGGGATATACTCAGGCTGGATTATAATGTAGCCTCCTTTAAAGAATATAATGCCCAAAATTCTTCTGTTTACCTATGGATATATCCAACGCTTTTTGCCAACAAATACAGCATTCCGATTTTTTGGAATAATATAGGTGTACCGTTCCCTTTAAACTCCGCAGGAAAAAAATTAGCCTATGCATTAATGTCTCAAACCGATTACCTGTCCGTTAGAGACAAAAAAAGTAAAGACCTACTTTCGTTTTTTGACAAGAAACCATGTCATGTTTTTCCGGACACAATACTTTCTATATCACGACAATTAAATCCTGATGACTTGAATAAAGCTTTAAGAGATGTTGAGAAAGAAAACCAAATTGACCTGAATGAAAGATATCTCATATTTCAAGCAAATTGTTTTGAAAATGATAGCCAAAAAATTGCAGTTGAAATCAAGAAAATTGCCAAAAATCAAAATCTAAAAATTGTGTTAATGCCAATTGGATATGTGCATTCGGATTTGGTGTTTTTAGAAAAATACAAAGAGTTGGATCCCCAATCCTTTTTTATTCTTAACAACAAATTATCTCCTATTCAAATGATTGCCGTCATTTCCCACAGTTCGTATTTCATAGGGACAAGTCTGCACGGAAATGTAATAGCTTATGAATTCGGAGTACCATTTTTAGCTTATCTCCCCAAACCCCTTAATAAGTTAAATGGTTTTTTGGAAATGGTTCATTGTGAAAACAGAAAGTTTACGTGCTCAGATGAACTCCTTTCCGCATATAAGAACACAAAAAATGCAATTTTATCAGATAAGGATGAATTGATAAGGCAAATTGATTGCCATTTTGATAATATTGCAAAAATAATTAAAAGTGGATTAAAAAAAGTTCCTGTAGAATGTAATGAGCTAACGGATACCATTGCATCTTTAGGCTTATTTATGTCATTGTCAACGCAATTTTTCACCATATATTATGATATGGGAACCGGCTATTCAGAAGATAATAAAAGCAGATATTATTTTGAAAATAACACATTTGATTTTTCGTTTGATATTCCCGAAAACACAATAAATATCCGAATTGATCCCACAGAGTCGCCTTGCTTATTAACCGACTTAGAGATAAGCAGTCAATCAATCAAAAAAAACGTCTTGTGCTCCAATGCTTTTATAGCAACTGATTGCGTTTTTTTATTCGATAAAGCAGACCCGAATTTAGAAATTAGTATTACCGAATCGGATAAAAAACTTTTTGTTCGCGGTAATTGTTCGGTATTATCTTCAAACGAACTTGAAGCTTTTTCCGATTCATTGTGCAATATCAAAGAAGCTGTTTTAAATTATAAGGACAGTGAATTTCTTTTAAAAAACAGAATAGAACATCTTGAGAATACAATAATAAAAGATTTAAAAAACAAAAACACTTTTATAGAACAAAGTTTTTTTCAGGCTTTAAACGAGTTAAACGGTATATATAATTCACGATCTTGGAGGCTGATGGTTAAGATGAATCGTATTACCGGTAAGATACGCAGATTTATAAACAAGCATAAGTTTTTATTAAAAATCGCACATGGTATAAAGTACATATTAAAAGGCGACATTTCGGGTCTTGTTGCAAGAATCAAGAACCGAACAAGCAATGAGCAAGGTATTGACTATAAAAAGTTGGCTTTTTCAAAAAAAGAGCTTGAAAGACAAAGAAATTATAATTTTAAAAAAAATGTCAAATTCAGCATTCTCATTCCGCTTTATAATACGCCTTCTGATTTATTGAAGGAAACTATCGAATCTGTAATTTCACAAACATACGGTAATTGGGAACTATGCTTGGCGGATGGCAGTGATTCACAACACAATTATGTTGAAAACATCTGTAACGAATATGCCAATATTGATTCTCGTATAAAATA
>DFHZ01000009.1 GCA_002371985.1 Ruminococcaceae bacterium UBA3710
CTTTATATAATATATATCGGTATGACCGTTATTGAGGTTGCTATGCTGACTTTGGGCGGAATGCCCTTGTTTGATAGTTTGCTTCATTCTTTCGGTACGGCAGGTACCGGCGGTTTCGGTATCAAAGCGGACAGCATTGCCGGATATAATAGTTATTGCCAATGGGTTATAGGGATATTTATGGTGCTTTTCGGTGTAAACTTCAATGTTTATTATTTGCTTATTATTAAGCATTCAAGAATGGCATTTAAAACATCTGAATTGTGGACTTATTTCGGAATAATCGGTGTTTCCGTGGGACTTATTTGTATAAACTTGTATTCAACCTACGAAAAAATATCAGATTTGATAAGGGACTCATTTTTTCAGGTTTCTACCATTATTTCAACTACCGGTTATTCTACGGTTGATTTTGATAAATGGCCTGCCTTTTCAAAAGCCGTACTGCTTATCTTAATGCTTACGGGTGCTTGTGCCGGTTCTACGGCAGGCGGTATGAAGATTTCAAGGGTTGTACTTGCGTTTAAGGTTATTTCCAAAAGACTTAAAACAATGTTGCACCCAAGAGCCGTTTCTACCGTAAAAGTTGACAAAAAATCTGTTGACCCCGAAGTTATTTCGAGTGTTACGGTTTATGTGATTGTGTATTTTGTTTGTATAATTGCAATATTTTTGTTACTTTGTATGGAAAAATCATTCGATATTGAAAGTAATATCAGTGCAACGGTCGCTTGTTTTAATAATATCGGTCCCGGCTTTTCACTTGTCGGACCTACCGCAAATTACGCCGGTTATTCGATATTCTCAAAATGGGTATTATCGGTTGCAATGCTTATGGGAAGGCTTGAAATTTTCCCGATACTACTTTTCTTCTCTCCATCTTCGTGGAAAAAGGTAGGATAAAAATATATATGAAAAAAACAAAATTTTTGTCTTCTCAAAGAGTAATAATTTTAAGTTTTTCTATTATGATACTTGTCGGAACACTTCTCTTAATGCTGCCTGTATCATCAAACGGAAAAACATCATTTTTGGATGCTTTGTTTACGGCAACATCCGCCTCTTGTGTTACCGGTCTGGTCGTTTTTGATACCGCATCATATTTTACTGTTTTCGGGAAAACAGTTATTATGATTATGATTCAAATAGGCGGAATGGGTGTTATAACAACAGCAATGATTTTAACAAAATTAAGCGGTAAGAAGATAGGACTTGCTGGGCGAACTTTGATGCAAGACTCTATTTCCGCACCGAAACTCGGCGGTATTTTATCGCTTACAGGTTTTATAATCAAAACGGCTGTTTTTATTGAACTTTTAGGTGCGGCGGCACTTATGTACCCGATGGTATCAAGATACGGTTTTTTGAAAGGTGTGTTCTATTCAGTCTTTCACTCTGTGTCGGCATTTTGCAATGCCGGTTTTGATGTTCTCGGCAATAAAGCCCCGTTTTCTTCGCTTTGCATTTTTGAAAGCGATGTAATAACAAATGTAACTATTATGTTGCTTATTATTATAGGCGGTATCGGCTTTGTTACATGGGATGATATAAAAAAATATAAATTCCGTTTTTCAAAATACCGAATGCAGACAAAAGCGGTTTTGGTTTTTACTTTATTTTTAGTGTTTGTTCCGGCACTTTTCTTTTATTTTTTCGAGTTTTCAAAAATGCCGTTGCAAAATAGAATTTTAGCATCACTGTTTCAGTCGGTAACTCTTCGTACTGCCGGATTTAATACGGTTTCCTTTGAAAGAGTCTCCGAGTCGGGTAAACTTATTATGATATTTTTGATGCTTATAGGCGGCTCTTCCGGCTCAACCGCAGGTGGTATGAAGGTTACGACCTTTGCAATTGTTATAGCATCCGTAATATCTGTTTTCAAACGCAAGAAAAACGGCGAAATGTTCGGCAGAAGAATTCCAGACGAAACTGTTAAAAATGCACTCTCAGTTGTTTCGCTTTATATTTTCTTGTTTGTAACAGGCGGAATAATCATAAGTATGATAGAGGGTCTGCCGATTTTAACTTGCCTTTTTGAAACGGCTTCCGCCATAGGAACGGTGGGGCTTACGGTGGGAATAACACCCTTTTTGTCGGCAATATCAAAAATTATACTTATCGTCTTGATGTTCTTGGGCCGTGTCGGCGGTTTAACACTTGTTTTCGCAGCCGTTTCGCATTCAAATTCAGAAATTATGTTGCCGTCTGAAAATATAATTGTGGGGTAATAAAATGAAATCAATTTTGCTTATCGGTGCCGGAGGTTTCGGCAAACATTTAGCGGAAAAACTAATCGAATTGAAATATGAAGTTATGGTAATTGACAGGCACGAAGAACTTATAAACGATATACTTCCAATCGTAACAACTGCTCAAATAGGCGATTGCACGGATGTTGATGTTTTATCAAATGTCGATGTTGAAAGTTTTGATTCTTGCTTTGTTACTATCAGAAAGAGTTTTCAGGATTCGCTTGAAACAACATCTCTTTTAAAGGAACTCGGTGCTAAAAGGGTGGTATCTTTTGCCTCAAATGAAGTTCAGGAAAAATTCCTTTTAAGGAACGGAGCAGATGCGGTAATCTTTCCTGAAAAGCAATTTGCTTCCTGGACTGCAATGCGATATGCGACAGATAATATTTTCGATTATGTCCGCCTTGATGATGAACACTCTATGTTTGAGGTTGCCGCTCCCGATTACTTTGCGGGTAAAACTATTGCTCAACTTGCAATAAGGCAAAAACACGGAATAAATATAATCGCAATTAAAAAAGGAAACATTTTTGATGTTTCGCTGACTGCCGATACTGTCATATCTGCCGGTGAAAGGCTTTTGGTTATAGGAAGCATTAAGAATATCAAGAAGTGTTTTGATGTTTAATGGCTCTAATTGTGCTTGACAAAAGGCATTTATTGCCTTATAATTTATAAAGTATTTATACAGTTTATTTTTTGGAGGAATAGAAAAATGGTTAGTGCCGGAGATTTTAGAAATGGTGTAACTTTTGAAGAGGACGGTCAAGTTCTCCAAGTAGTTGAATTTCAGCATGTTAAGCCCGGTAAAGGTGCAGCATTTGTCAGAACAAAAACAAAGAATGTTATTACAGGTGCAGTGGTAGAAAAATCTTATAACCCTACTGCTAAATTCCCGACTGCTTATATTGAACGCAAGGATATGGAGTATTCGTATGCAGACGGCGACCTCTATTATTTTATGGATCAGGAAACTTATGATATGGTTCCGATTAACAAGAGTGAAATGAGCGATAATTTCAAGTTTGTTAAGGAAAATATGGTATGCAAGATTTTGTCATATAAGGGCAAAGTATTCGGTGTAGAGCCTCCAACATTTGTTGAGTTGACTGTTACTCATACCGAGCCGGGTTTTGCCGGAAATACCGCTACTAATGCTACAAAACCTGCAACTCTTGAAACCGGTTGCGAAATCCGTGTTCCGCTTTTCATCAATGAGGGTGAAGTTATCCGTATTGATACCAGAACAGGCGAATATATGGAACGTGCTTAAATTATTTTTTAAGGAGAAAAGTTATGGATATTTGTGAAAAGATTGCTTATATAGACGGTCTTACAGAAGGTCTTGACCTCGACAAAACTACCAAGGAAGGCAAAATTCTTGTGGCTGTAATTGATTTGCTTAAGGATATTACAGAAGAAATTTGTGATATTGAAGATGCTTGTGATGATATGAGCGAACAAATTGATGCAGTTGACGAAGACCTCGCTAATTTGGAAGACTTTGTTTTTGAAGAAGACTGCGATTGCTGTGATGACGATTGCGATTGTTGCGACGACGAAGACCTTTATGAGGTTGAATGTCCTAATTGCCACGATACAATTTATCTTGACGAAGATATGCTCGAGGACGAGGGAATTGACTGCCCTAATTGCGGTACTCCTCTCGAATTTGACTTCGGTTGCGATTGCGAAGATTGTGCTGATTGCGACGAAGAAGATAAATAATTATTTGTCTTTTACCGCACTTGTTCCTTTAAAGGGCAGTGCGGTTTTTTTGTAGGTGAAAATATGAAAGTTGAAGCATTTGAAATAAAATATGAAATCATTGATAATCAAAAAACAATGCTTCCCGTAATTATAGTTGCCGCCGGTTTTTCAAGCAGAATGAAAGGCTCAAATAAACAGTTTTTATCTGTTGGCGGTATGCCGGTTATTGCAAAAACTCTGCTTAAATTTGAAAAGTCTGATAGTATTTCAAGAATTATCCTCGTTTCAAAAAAAGAAGATGTTTTGAAAATGCAGCAGGTATGTAAAGACTATAATATCAGTAAAGTTACCGATATTGTAGAGGGTGGAAACAACCGTAATGAGTCGGTGCTAAACGGCTTTAAACGATTATCAAATGACGAAGAAAAGGTTTTAATTCACGACGGAGCAAGACCGTTTGTAACGCAAAAAATGATAAGCGATACTGTTACTGCACTTAAAACATCGGATGCGGCATTGGTTGCTCTTAAAGTTACGGATACGGTAAAGAGAACAGACGGCGAACAAACTGTTATCGGCACTTTGGATAGAGAAAATCTTTATTTGGCACAGACTCCTCAAGGTGTTGATGTTAAAAAATACCTTGAGATTTGTAAAGAAGCAGATACTTCGGAATTTACCGATGACGCATCGGTTATGGAATACGGCGGATATAAAGTGACGGTTGTAAACGGGAGCAGATTGAATATAAAAATTACTACTCCCGAAGATGTTCCGATTGCTGAGGCTTATGCTGAGATTGAAAAGGAGAATGGCAGTATATGAGAATAGGGCACGGATATGATGTTCATAAACTTTCGCAAGACCGAAAACTCATTATAGGCGGTGTGGAAATACCTTTTGAGGCAGGACTTTTGGGGCATTCAGACGCCGATGTTTTGCTCCATGCTGTTTGCGATAGTTTGCTCGGTGCCGCTGCTCTCGGCGATATTGGTAAGCATTTTCCCGATACTGACCCAGCATATAAGGACATAAATTCACTTTTTCTGCTTAAAAAAGTCGGGGAACTAATATCAGAGGGCGGATATAAAATCTGCAATATTGATGCAACAATTATTGCTCAAAGTCCTAAAATGTCCCCTTATATACAAAAAATGAGAGAAAATATTGCCGAGGCTTTAAATATAGATGTTTCACTTGTGAGTGTTAAAGCAACTACCGAAGAAGGTTTGGGCTTTTCGGGCAGAAAGGAAGGTATCAGCGCTCATTCGGTTTGTCTTATAGATTAGTTATATACTTTCCCCCGGTATCATATTCTTTAATTTGGGGGATGGTATCTTGAAGATTTATATAACTTTTACTAAAAAAATGCTTTTTTGTGTATTTTGCATTATTGTTATTTCAATTTGCCTTGTTTCAAGGTATTATGAGGTTTTAGGTGCAACTCAAGAAAACGGCGATACACATAAAAAGCGAGTTGATTATTTAAGTAATTTGGGTTGCGAAATAATCGACGAACCGGCACAAAGCAAGAAAATAACTATTCCAAGCGAGTTTTCCGATGTGTATAAAACCTATAATAAACTGCAAAAGAGTTCGGGTTACGATTTATCGCAGTTTAAGGGAGAAGGGTGTATTGTATATACATACCGTGTAAAGCGGTTTGCCGATTTTTCGGATAAAGATTTTGCAAATGCCAATCTTATAGTTTATAACGGCAGAATAATCGGAGGAGATATTTCCTCATCAAAAATAAACGGAAAGATGTATCCACTTAAAAAGTATGAAGAAACAAAGACTTGACAGGTTTATTTCAAACCAACTGAATTTGCCGAGAAGTATGTCAAAAACGCAAATTCACAGAGGAAAAGTAAAGGTTGGAAACACAGTTGTGCGGGACCCGTCTACTATTATTGATGTAGATACGCAAGCAGTATTTTATAAAGACCAAAAAGTAGAATACAACGAGTTTTTATATTTGCTTATGAATAAGCCGAAAGGTGTTTTGTCGGCGAGTGAAGACAAAACTCAAAAAACCGTAATTGATTTAATCCCGGACAATTTAAGGCGAAACGGGTTGTTCCCCGTAGGTCGTCTTGATAAGGATACGACCGGTCTTTTGATAATTACGGATGACGGAGATTTTGCCCATAGGTGTATCCATCCGTCAAAAAACATAAGTAAAACCTATGTCGCAAAACTTGACGACGAATTAAAAGAAGAAATGATTGAACTCTTCAGCAAAGGTGTAGTTTTAGCGGACGAAACCTTATGCAAACCTGCAATTCTTGAAATAATGGACACTAAAACTGCAAAAATTACAATTACAGAAGGAAAATACCACCAGATAAAAAGAATGTTCGGAACGGTAGGACTTGGGGTAGCAGAACTTGAGCGAATAGGCATAGGAAGGCTTAAACTGCCTGATAATCTTAAATACGGCGAAACCATTGTTCTTAGTAAAGATGATTTGCTAAAAATATTAGAATAAGTATACAATATTGCCAAAATATCAACAAAACTATTGTAAGAATTTTTTATTGAAATTTTACGATATAATTGATATAATATCACTATAGTATGTATGCGTATGCACATTTTGTGCAAAAACAATGGAGGTAGTTTTTATGGCAAGTTTATCGCTTCGTAACGTATACAAGAGATATCCGGGCGGCGTTACCGCTGTTACTGACTTTAATCTTGAGATTAAAGATAAAGAGTTTATTATTCTTGTAGGACCTTCAGGTTGTGGTAAGTCTACAACACTCAGAATGGTTGCAGGTCTTGAAGAAATCTCTGAAGGTGAAATTTATATCGGGGATCGTCTTGTAAACGATGTAGCACCGAAAGATCGTGATATTGCGATGGTTTTCCAGAACTATGCGCTTTATCCTCATATGACCGTATTTGATAATATGGCATTTGGTCTTAAACTTCGTAAGACATCTAAAGATGAAATCAAGAGAAGAGTTGAAGAGGCTGCTCGTATCCTCGATATTGAGCATTTGCTTGAGCGTAAACCGAAGGCTTTGTCCGGTGGTCAGCGTCAGCGTGTTGCACTTGGTCGTGCAATCGTTCGTGAGCCAAAGGTATTCCTTCTTGACGAACCTCTTTCAAACTTGGATGCTAAACTTCGTGCGCAGATGCGTACCGAGATTTCCAAACTTCATCAGCGTCTTGGAACTACATTTATCTATGTAACCCATGACCAGACTGAGGCTATGACTATGGGTACCCGTATCGTAGTTATGAAGAGCGGTATTATCCAACAGGTTGATACTCCTCAGAACTTGTATCTCTATCCTTGCAACCTCTTTGTTGCAGGATTTATCGGTTCTCCTCAGATGAACTTTATTGATGCCGTTGTTCTTAAAGAAGGCGACGATTTCTTTGTAGAGTACGGTACTGAAGATACAAAAACCCGTGCAGGTGTTAAGTATAAGATTAAACTTCCTGCAAGTAAGAATAAGGACGATTGCCTTGTTCCTTATATCGGCAAAGAAGTTATTATGGGAATTCGTCCTGAAGATGTTCACGATGAACCTGAACTTATTGCTGCCAATCCGGACGGTAAGGTTGAGGCTAATGTTGAAGTTACCGAACTTATGGGTGCTGAAACATACCTTTATATGAACAGCGAAGAGCAGTCTATCAATGCTCGTGTTGCTCCTGAATCAACCGCTAAACCGGGAGACAAGATTACTATTGCTTTTGAAACTAATAAGATTCATTTGTTTGATAAGGATACAGAACTTACCATTACAAACTGATTTTAGTATTTATTTCCGCATTGCTTTTGCAATGCGGATTTTTTTATTGCAAAAAAGTATAAAAAACTGTATAATTAATATGTATATTTATAATTTTTTCTCAGAGAATAATTTTGGGTGAAAATTATGAGTGATATGAAAAATAATGATACAAATGAAGAGGAAATCAAGGACTGCGGTATTACCAAACTTGAGGGCAAAAATAATATATATTGTATGACTATTATCGGTGAAATAGAAGGTCATAGTGTTTTGCCGGAACAGAGCAAAACTACTAAATATGAGCATATTATTCCTCAACTTGTAGCGATTGAGCAAAGTCCGGAAATACAAGGCTTGTTAATTATTCTGAATACTGTCGGCGGTGATGTTGAAGCGGGTCTTGCAATAGCCGAACTTATTTCGGGTATGAAAAAGCCGACTGTAAGTTATGTTTTAGGTGGCGGACATTCTATCGGTGTTCCGCTTGCAGTTTCCGCAAAACATTCATTTATTGCACCGTCGGCAACTATGACCATCCATCCCGTAAGAATGAACGGACTTGTTATCGGTGTTCCGCAAATGATGAATCATTTTGCCCGTATGCAGGAACGAATAACAGATTTTGTTATAAGAAATTCCAATATTTCCGAGGAAGTTTTTTCAAAACTTATGATGAATACAGGTGAACTTGTAACCGATGTCGGCTCGGTTTTAGGTGGGGAAAAGGCTGTCAGTGTGGGACTGATTGATTCGCTCGGTAATTTAAGCGAAGTTTTGAAGTGCTTAAATAATATGATAGAAGAATAGCGTTCTGCATAGAGCAGAACGCAAAAAATAGGGGAGTACATAAACAATGGCGACAAGAAGGAAAACTTCATCAAAAAACAATACGGCAAAGAGTAGTGGATTTGTTATGTCAAAGCAATTAAAATCCGTTATTCTGTTTGCTATTGCTATACTTCTTGCAAGTATGGTATTTATAAAAGGGCAAAACCTTTGGACGATAATGCATAATTTTATTTTCAGCATTTTAGGTGTAACGGCATATTTTATACCGTTTATTTTAGGGACTATTGCAGTTATTGTCGGCATAGATAAAGAAAAAGATAATTTTAACGCAAAGGTTATAGAAAGCCTTGTGGTCTTGTTTCTGCTTGGAGCATGTATTGATGTTTTTTCAACAAGCGGAAGTTTAAGTTCTTCTGTTTTTTGGGAGCATTTGACAAATGCCTATACTTCGGGCAAAGCAGGGGGTCTTATAGGTGCTTTGTTGGGTGGCCTAGTTAATTTGGCATTTGGCAAAACTGCTGCCGCTATTACGCTTATTATTCTTCTTTGCGTATTTATTATGATAATAACCGGCACTACGCTTGTATCATTGTTTAGGGCTATGTCAAAACCGGTAAAGGCGGTATCGGCACAAGCCGAAAATGCCTATAAAGAAAGGGCAGAACGGCAAGAAAAAGAGCAATACAAAAAGGGAGATATTAAGATTATAAAGGGCTTTGATGTTGATGTTCCGATAGACGAAGACCCCAAAAATAAAACTGAAAAGCCAAAAGAAACTACGGGCGATAAGCAAAAGAAACTTATTGATACATATAATGATGAAACGCAAACTCCAAACGAAACATCAATAGATTCAGCCATTGATTCTGCTAAATCCGAAGATTTGGAGAATAAGGAAAACGCAGAAGAGCCTCAAAAAATCAAGGTAGATTTTGAAAAAGAAACTGCCGATGTTACGGAAGAAATTCTTGGTAACGAAAGGGTTATAAATTATAAATATCCGCCTTATGAATTGCTTAATAAAACTAATTCTTCGGATGTCAGGGCTTCAAGTAAAGAACTTGACTTAACGGCAGAAAGATTAGTTGAAATTCTTAAGAGTTTCGGTGTTGAAACAAGGGTGCTTGATGTAAGTAAAGGTCCTACTGTTACAAGATACGAACTACAACCCTGTGCCGGTGTAAAGATAAGTAAAATAACAGGACTTGCCGACGATATTGCACTTAACCTTGCGACGGCAGGTGTAAGAATTGAAGCACCTATTCCGAATAAGGCGGCAGTAGGTATCGAGGTTCCTAATAAAGCAAGTGCAACGGTAGGAGTAAGGGAAATAATCGAATCGTCTGTATTCTCTGCTTCAAAGAGCAAACTTACTGTTGCTATGGGTAGAGATATAGGCGGTAATGTTGTCATAGGCGATATTGCAAAAATGCCTCACGGGCTTATTGCCGGTGCAACAGGCTCAGGTAAATCGGTTTGCATCAACTCAATTATTATGAGTATTCTTTATAAGGCAAGTCCCGAAGATGTAAAACTGCTTATGATTGACCCTAAGGTTGTTGAACTTGGGGTTTATAACGGAATACCGCATTTGTTGGTGCCGGTTGTTACCGACCCGAGAAAAGCGGCAGGTGCACTTGGCTGGGCTGTAAGCGAAATGGAAAAGCGATATGCTATGTTTGCCGATAGAGGGGTCAGAGATATTGAGGGGTACAATAAGTTTGTTTCAGGTCTTGTTGACGAGCCGGAGGTTACCAAAATACCGCATATCGTTATCATAATTGATGAGTTGGCTGACCTTATGATGACTGCTCCTAATGAGGTTGAAGATTCCATAAACAGAATTGCGGCAAAAGCGAGAGCCGCAGGGATGCACCTTCTTATCGCTACGCAAAGACCGTCGGTTGATGTTGTTACGGGCGTTATTAAAGCAAATATTCCAACCCGTATTGCTTTCGCTGTATCTTCACAGGTTGATAGTCGAACTATACTTGATGCAGGTGGTGCAGAAAAACTGCTCGGTAAAGGTGATATGCTCTTTTCTCCTATTGGCTCAAACAAACCGAAGCGAGTACAGGGATGCTTTGTAAGTGATAGTGAAGTCGAAAAGGTTGTAGAATTTGTTAAAAAGAGTGCAAGTGCTAATTATGACGACAATATTATGGTTGAAATTGAGCGTCAAGCCGCCCTTGAAAAACAAAAGAAGACGGGACTTCCTGAGGATGCTCCCGATGGCGACCCGATGCTTGACGAAGCAATCAAGGTCGTTGTAGAAAACGGTATGGCATCTACTTCGCTTCTTCAAAGAAAACTCAAACTCGGCTATGCAAGAGCCGCCAGAATTGTTGACGAAATGGAGGCTCGTGGAGTAGTAGGACCATATGAAGGCTCAAAACCTCGTAAAGTGCTTATTACAAAGGAGCAACTTATGGAGCAACAGGCAACTAAATCCGATTTGGTAGACCAAAACGATGAATAAGAAAACCCGTTCCGTTTTATTTATAATAAGTGTTTTATTTGCCGTTTGTATTTTGGTTTATCTGTACCTTAATGATAATAAGGCAAATATCGTTGATACTTTTGTGTCAGACGATTATGTTGAGTTTTTTAGTGTCGGTCAGGGCGATTGTGCACTGATTTCAAGCAACGGCAGGAATTGTCTTATTGATACGGGAACTGCTTCTTCCGTCTCTTCGCTTATGGATAAACTAAATGAGCAAAATATAACAAATATTGATTTGATTTCTCTTTCTCATTTTCATGTTGACCATACGGGCGGGGTATATGATATTGTTAAGAAACTGAGTGTTGATAATCTCTTATACCCAAAAGAATTAAGGGATTCGGATATTCCAAAAGCCGTTTTGAACGCAAAAATGGAGTGTCTTGCCGAAGACGGCGACTTCTTTGTGGCAAGGGCAGGGCAGACGGTAGACCTTGGAGATTTTAAACTTTCGGTACTGTATCAAAACATAAAATCAAATGACGAAAATAACCGTTCGGTTTATATTATGGCAAAAATCGGCGATGTTAAGTTCTTCTTTACAGGCGACGGCGAAAAGGAAAGCGAAAAAGAACTTATTATGCAAAACCTGAATATTGATTGCGATGTGTTAAAGGTTCCGCACCACGGTGGGTCTACCTCTTCAAGTGCAGAATTTCTTTCGGAATGCGACCCTGAATATGCCGTAATATCCTGCGGTAAGGATAATATGTACGGTCATCCGCATAAAGAAACTATGGAAAGGTTAAAAGAACAAAAAGCAAAAATATACCGCACCGATAAAGACGGCGATATTGTGTTCTTTGTCAGCGGGGATAATAAGATTTCAGTAAATACATATAAATAAAAATGTTGCAGGATAAAACCTGCAACATTTTTTTCATAGAATAATAATTATTCTTTATCCTCTTTTAGGTTTATTGCAATAGCAAGGTCGTCAAGTTGTGCCTTATCAACATTCGCCGGAGCACCTGACATAAGTTCGCTCGAATTTGCAACCTTTGGGAAGGCGATAACATCACGAATTGTATCGGCTTCGCTCATAATCATACAAAGCCTGTCAAGACCTATTCCCATACCGCCGTGCGGAGGAGCACCGTACTTAAATGCTCCTGTCAGGAAGCCAAATTTTTGTTCAGCCTCTGCGTCCGAAAGACCTAATGCTCTGAACATATGCGCTTGAAGTTCAGGGTCGGTAATACGAATGGAGCCACTTGATAATTCAATTCCGTTTAAAACAAGGTCATAAGCCTTTGCAAATACCTTTTCGGGGGCAGTGTCAAGATAAGGAATACACTCGTCAAGCGGAGAGGTGAACGGATGGTGCATAGCATCCCAATTTCCGGTTTCTTCGTTGTATTCAAAGAACGGAAATTCGGTTATCCATAGGAAGTTATACTGTTTAGGAATAATGTCAAGTCTTTTAGCAACAGTAAGACGAAGAGCACCTAAAACCGAAAGAACGGTATTTTTCTTATCTGCAACTATTAAGGCAACATCGCCTTTTTCCATACCTAATCTCTCGTAAATAGCCGTCATTTCCTCTGGGGTCATAAACTTTGAGAATGAGCATGTAGGCTCGTCCTCAACCCAACGGATAAAGGCAAGACCTTTAGCACCTATCCCTTTTGCTTCTTCGGTTAGTTTATCAATTTCTTTTCTTGTGTAAACCGAGGAAGCATTTTTAGCATTGATTGCCCTGACAGTTCCGCCGTTTTTAACTGTGTCGGCGAATACACCGAAACCGCAGTTTTCTACAATATCAGAAATGTCTTTGATTTTCATTTCAAAACGGGTATCGGGCTTGTCGGAACCGTAATCATTTAATGCCTCTGTATATGTAAGTCTCGGAAGCGGAGTTTTTATATCTGCCCCTAAAACTTCCTTAAACAGACGCTTTACATATCCCTCGGCAATGGCGAAAACATCCTCCATTTCCACAAAAGACATTTCAAGGTCGATTTGCGTAAATTCAGGTTGTCTGTCTGCACGAAGGTCCTCGTCTCTATAACACCGTGCTATCTGCATATAACGGTCAAAGCCTGATAACATAAGTAACTGCTTATACATCTGGGGAGATTGAGGAAGAGCAAAGAAACTCCCCTTATGAATACGGGACGGAACAAGATAATCTCTTGCACCTTCGGGGGTTGACTTGATAAGTGTAGGTGTTTCAATCTCAATAAAACCGTTATCGTCAAAATAATCTCTTGTAACCTTAGTTATACGGTGTCTTAAAATGATATTATCTTTAAGCGGTGTGCGACGAAGGTCTAAATAGCGGTATTTAAGTCTTAATTCTTCATTTGCCTTAGAGTCGGGCAATATTTCAAAAGGCGGAGTCAAAGATTCGCCTAAAACTTTTAACTCGTCAACTGCAATTTCGATTTCGCCGGTAGGAATTTCGGTGTTAATCGAAGAACGCATACGAACTTCGCCTTTAGCCATAATAACATATTCACTGCGAAGGGCAAATGCTTTGTCAAATACACTTTTTTCGGTTGCGTCGTCAAAAGCAAGTTGAATAATGCCTGTCCTATCTCTAAGGTCAATAAATATAAGACTGCCTAAATCACGCTGTCTTTGAACCCAACCGCAAACTACTACGGTTTCTCCGATTTTTTCTTTGGTAAGCGTTCCGCAATAATCGGTACGCTTCATTCCGTTCATTCTGTCAAGTTTCAAAAGAAACACCTCGAAAAATTAAAATAAATTATTTACTGTTTAATACTGAATCGGTAAGACTATCTAAAGCCATACCGTTTATAAGGGACGATAACTTATCTGAAATGTTATCAAGTGCTGCTTCTGATGTATCGCCGGTAGCCATATTCTTGATAACGGCTTTATTGTTTTGCAGTTCGTTATCACCAAGAACCATACTGAATTTTGCTCCGATTTTATCGGCAAACTTCATTTGAGCCTTTAAACCTCTGCTGCAAATATCTGTTTGAACTTCAAAACCGTCAAATCGAAGAGATGAAGAAATCTCGGTCGCTTTGAGTTCGGCAGCATTGCCCATAGTTGCAATATACAAATCGCATTTTGGTTCCGGCGGTATTTCGGTCTTTTGATTTTCAAGTAATAAAAGAAGCCTTTCAATACCCATTCCAAATCCTAAAGCAGGGGTGTCTTTTCCGCCCATCTGACCGATAAGACCGTCATACCGTCCGCCGCCGCAAACGGTAGACTGAGCACCTATATCTCCCGAAACAAATTCAAAAACAGTTCTTGTATAATAATCAAGACCTCTTACAATTTGCGGATTTACCGTGTACTTTATTCCGGCAGAATCAAGATGCGATTTAACACCCTCAAAATGCTCTTTACAATCATCACAAAGAAAATCAATGACTTTCGGAGCATTCTTTGCAAGTTTTGAACAAACAGGGGACTTGCAATCAAGTATTCTCATCGGATTTCTGTTAAGTCTGTCTTTGCAGGTATCGCAAAGGTCGTCAATATTATCGGTAAAGTAACTTTTAAGTGCTTTTTGGTATTCCTTTCTGCATTCGGGACAACCGATTGAATTTATTTCGAGCGAAATCTTTTCTATTCCGATGGTTTTCAAAACCTGATTTGCAGCGGCAATTATTTCGTAATCGGCGGCAGGGGAGGAAGCACCGATACATTCCATACCGAATTGATGGAATTCACGAAGTCTTCCGGCTTGCGGTTTTTCGTATCTGTAACATCCGCCGATATAACAAACTTTTTCAGGCAGGGCATCATATATAAGCCCATGCTCTATGCTGCTTCTCGCAACTCCGGCGGTAAGTTCGGGTCTTAAAGTAATAGAACGACCGCCCTTATCGTCAAATGTATACATTTCCTTTTGAACAACATCGGTAGTGTCGCCCACATTACGGGAAAAAACTTCAGTATGTTCAAAAACAGGAACTCTTATTTCCCTGTAACCGAAAAGCCTCGCCGTACTCAACATAACTTTTTCTATATATTGCCAACGATAAGATTCGTTTGGCAGAACATCAGCCGTTCCTTTAATTGCACGATTAATATCAGCCATATAAATCACACCTGTAAACTTTTATATCTAAATTAGTTTCCTTTTACTATCTCACGCCAGTCAAGGTCGCCTCGCTCAAGACCGTGGATAAGCATTTCGGCAGATGCAATATTTGTGGCAAACGGAATACTGTGAACATCGCAAAGCCTTAAAATTTCGGTGAAATCAACATCAATGCTATTTGGGTCAATAGGGTCCATAAAGATAAGCAAAAGGTCAATTTCATCGCAACCGATTCTTGATGCTATTTGCTGTGTACCACCTTGAATGCCCCCTAAGAAGCCTGTGATTTTAAGACCTGTGGCATCGGAAACGGTTTTTGCGGTTCCGCCTGTTGCTACAAGATTATATCTATTCAGTATTCCGCAATAGGCAATACAGAATTGTACCATAAGTTCTTTTTTTGAATCGTCTGCAATAAGTGCAATAGTCATAACAATACTCCCTAAATTTTTTGTGGCTTAGGCAACAAAACAGATTCGCCGCCAAGTCTTCTTATAATTCTATTTAATGCTTTGTAAGCATTTGTTCTCTTGTTAAGTTTATGAGAAATCGGAAATAGCATAAGTTCGGTAGAAAAAGGAATAATTCCAAGCAATTTAATACCGGATAAGTCGATAATATCGTCAATGTTTTTATATGTTTTATTCCTTATAAGTTCGCTGTAAAACTTATTTATAATAAGCAGAGGTTTATTTATATTTTTTTCGCTTAATGTTTCTGCAACGAACGATGCGTCCCTTACGGAAACAGGGTCGGAATTTGAAACGCAAATATATTTTAAATCTTTGATGTCTTCAAGAATTGAAAAATCAAGTCCGGCAGGAAGGTCTAAAATAACTGCATCAAATAATTTTTTGCATTTTTCGTAAAAGACAAAAAATTGCTCTTTTGTTATAGTTTTATCTTTTGGCGGAGCAGGTACAACGCAAATGTTTTTGTTGTATCCGTGAGGATAATACAGAGCATTTTCAAAATCGCCCGAATTTATCGAATCAAAAAGGTCAAAAACAATGTTTTCCTCTATACCGAAAAACATATCAAGGCACCTTAGCCCTGCGTCAAGGTCAATCAGAATAACCCGTTTGTTCATTCTCGCAAGTGAGAGGGCTAAACCGCAGGAAACGGTTGATTTTCCGGTACCGCCCTTTCCCGAAACTATCGCTAAGTTTAAACTCATATCTTAACTCCTAAACAAAAAGTTATTATATCATAAATGCAAAAAAATGTCAAACTGCGTAAAGCCGTATTTTATTCCAAAACCGTGTACGGCATAACCTCGGGACTTGTGTTTTCAATAGATGTGAAATAAGCATCAAGCAAGGTACGCACTAATGTACCCGAAGCATAACCTGAATTTGCGTGTTCAAGCACAATGGAAATGGCAATTTCGGGGTTATCATACGGGGCAAATAGGATAAATGTACTGTGGTCATTTCCGCTGTTTGTCTGTGCGGTACCTGTTTTACCGCCTATTTTAATCGGATAATCGCCGAGTGCCGCTCTGCCTGTACCGTCAACCGTAACAGATAACATACCTTCCTTAATTGCGTTAAGGGTAGTTGGCTTAATATCAATTTTGTTGAGTATCTCAGGCTGTCTTTCGTCGTAAGTCTCAGACATATCATAAGAGGTGATTTTTTTAATCAATGATGCTTTATAATGAGTTCCGCCGTTTGCAAATGTCCCTACATAATTCGCAAGTTGCAAAGGCGTAAAAGCATTTAACTGACCTATGGAAATTTGCAGTGTATCACCGCCGACACCGTTGCTTTTAGGCTCTACCAAAATACCGGCACTGTCGTCTACCTCAACACCTGTTTTAACACCAAGACCAAACTGTTTAAAATAGTCTGTAAGGGTAAGTGCACCAACTCTTCTGCCGAGTTCAAAGAAGAAATAGTTGCAACTTTTTGAAAGAGCCATTGTAAGTCCTATGCTGCCGTGCGTATGCATACAAGACGGCTGATAATCGTCAAAGTAGCGATATGTATGAAGGCAAGTGATGTGTTCGCCAATGTTATATTTGTTGTTTTCTATTGCGGCGGTAGCAACGGCAGGTTTGATAGTTGAACCTATCGGATAAACACCCGTAAAAGCACGGTTTTGCAAAGGTGAATTTGCTTTTTGGCTTACATAATAATCATAGTTTTCGGCAAGTGTTGCACTATCGTATGTCGGGCAGTTTGCGGCACAAAGTATCTTTGCCGTTTTTACCTCAGTTATTACTGCGGCTCCGGCATTACATGTCGGCAGGGAATTTATAGTGCTTTGCAGTGCATCCTGAGCAATTCTTTGAATTCGCTTATCAATGGATAGCATAACGGTTTTTCCGGCAACCGGCTCTTTTGTTATTTCGGTATCTACGATATTGCCTTTAGCATCTAAATAGTAGGTGATTTCTCCGTCTTCACCCCTAAGACTATCCTCGGCATAATACTCGATACCGCTTTTACCTACCTTATCGCCGAATGAATATCCTCTGTCCTTATACTTTTCACCGCTTGTCCAGTCTTCTTCAAAAATAGGACCTACCGTTCCTATCAGGTTTACCGCAAGAGAAGTATCGGTGTACTCTCTGTACGGTACAACCTCGACCGTAACACCCGATAGCAAAAACCCCGATTCGGATATTTTTCGCATTAGTTCGGTAGGTATATCTTCGGCAAATGTATACGGGTACGATATTGAAAAGTCCATTATCGTCATAGTGTATCTTACACCCATTATTTTCCGTTGGTCTTCGGGTGAATACTTGGAAAGGTCGTATTTTTTTATAAGTTGAGTAACGCATTCGTCTGCCGTCGCATAGTGGGCTACACCAATAGTTTTAATTAACTTATCGGTGTTTTCTCCTTCTTTAAATGAGTATGGAGAAGAGGCTGAAATCGGCAGTTTGTCAATAAACGGAACAGAGTTTTCGTTCAGTAAATTGATAAGCGACAATATTACATCGTTGAGGTTATCCTTAACATAGGCTTTATTAAAAACTATGTTATAACCGTCTCTGTTTACGGCGATTTTTCTGCCGTTGCAGTCGATAATTTCCCCACGGGGTGCTTTTAATACAGCCGAAAGGGAAGTAGCACTACCCGAAACGGAAGAATATTTACTTGCATTTTTTATCTGAATACTGTATATTCTGGCAGAGTATACAAGTACAAGTATGATAAGCAAAATTGATAAAACAATTATAGGGGTTTGGCGTTTTTTGTTAAATGGCAAAATATCACCTCAAAGGCTGAACATCTTTAAATGCTCTTTTTTCAAAAAGATATAATAAAACCGAAAAAACCGAAGTTATTATGGCTGAAGGCAGGTCGGTTTTTATTAAATATGTCATAACTTCTTTTGCGTTTACAGAAGGATAGAATATCAAAAACCTTACTGCAAAATAGGAAAAAGAAACTAATAACGAAATAACGGTACAAGATTTTATATTATTATTAAATAAATAGTGTGAAAGCAGGGAAACTCCAAGACAAATGAGTGGCATAAATATTGTATTAAAGCCGAAAGCAGTTGTCGCAACGGAATCTGTTATTATCCCGAAAAGCAGACCTAAAAAGAATGAGTTAAATTCGGAAAAAAACATAGAAAGAACTATAATAAATCCGAGAGAAAACATAGGTGTTGCATTCAAAGACCCGAAAATATTAAAACTGTTATATTGAAGAATAAAGGTTAAAAGAGCAATAACTATGTTAATCAGTATATACTTTCTCTTTGCCATAACTATTTATCTCCCGAAGGCTCAATACCGCCCTTGCCATCAAAATTTGTAATTATCATAACATTTCTAAGGTCGCTGAAATCTACAAAAGGAGTAATATCAGCATAAATGGAAGCGTTATATTTATCACTGCCTATATTTGAAATAGAACCTATTAAAATTCCGTCGGGGAAAATGCCCTCGCCCGATGTTGAAACATAATCGCCTATCGCAATATTTGATGACCTTGAAATATTTGAAAATCTGCATAATCTATCGTCTGACAGTTGGGTATCTCCCGAAACAATACCCGAATCATTCGTGCGTGTATCAAGAGCACCTAATGTGATTTGAGGAGAAAGAATTGTTGTAACTTTTGAGGTTGTTGTTCCAACTTCGGATACCATACCTATAAGACCGGCATCAGATATAACAATATCTCTGACCTTAACACCTGAGGCAGACCCCTTGTTTATTGTAAACCCGAAAAACCTATCCAAACTGTCGTGTGAAATAACGGTTGCAGGTGTAAACTCAAAATCAGGATTTTCCTCTTTTATACCGA
The DNA here is from genome assembly GCA_002371985.1 of Ruminococcaceae bacterium UBA3710. GTDB lineage: Bacteria > Bacillota > Clostridia > Oscillospirales > Acutalibacteraceae > UBA737. The sequence goes on from DFHZ01000009.1 coordinate 19,311, forward strand.
GATAGTTTTTATAAAATTCGTTTTCCGATTTTGCTTTATCATATTCCGAAACTTTTTGGCGAAGGTCATTTAGTTCGCTTGTAAGTTCGGCATTTTTTACCATAAGGTCATTTCCGCCCTTATAAGCGGTTATAAAGTCTTTGACCTCGTTCTCAACCGCTGTATAGGCATTTCTGAACGGTGCCGTAATAATTGCCGCCGCATCAGTAAGAGGCGACATTCTGCTACCGGCAAAAGCAAAGGACAAGGAAAGTATTAAAACAACCAAAAAGACGGTAATAATAATCCTGAATTGTCTGCTGCGAAAGAAGAAACGCATTTATATTCCTCCGAAAAATTATCTGAATCTTTTTCCTCTGCGGAAAACATAGTTTTCAAATCCGCTGTTGGCTTCGAGCCTTTTTTCGGTGCCGAGTACAACGCAGTCAAGCGGATTTAATGCCACTGAAACAGGAATACCTGTTTCCTCGGCTATAAGTTCGGCAAGACCTCTTAAAAGTGCTCCGCCGCCGGTTAATGTAATGCCTTTATCAATTATGTCGGCAGAAAGTTCGGGCGGGGTTTTTTCGAGTGTCTGGCGAATAGCGTCAATTATTTGAGATATAGGGTCAGTAAGTGCATCTCTTACATCTTTTGAGGATATAGTTACATTTTTAGGAAGACCGTCTACTATATTTCTGCCTCTGATTTCAATTTCCTGCTCGTCCTCGTAAGGCTTAGCAGAGCCTATATCTATCTTGATTTGTTCGGCAGTTCTTTCGCCGATTAGAAGGTTATGTTTTTTTCTGACAAAACCTATAATTGCCTCGTCAAAAGCATTTCCTGCCATTCTTACCGATTGAGCGGTTACAATATCGCCAAGGGATATTACGGCAACTTCGCTTGTTCCACCGCCGATATCGACAACCATACAACCCGAAGCGTCCCATATAGGAAGACCGGCACCAACCGCCGCCGCCATAGGCTCTTCTATAAGGTCAATATCTGTTGCACCTGCCTGTTTTGCAGCATCGTATACTGCTCGGCTTTCAACCTCGGTTATGCCTACCGGAATGCAGATAACCATTCGCACCCTTGAAAAGAAAGAACCTTTTAAAGCCCTTGAAACAAATCTTTTAAGCATTGCCGCAGTAACATCAAAGTCGGCAATAACACCGTCTTTAAGCGGACGAACAGCAACAATAGAGCCCGGGGTTCTTCCTATCATTTCTTTTGCTTCCGTTCCAACGGCACGAACGGCATCATTTCTAACATCGTAAGCAACTACCGAAGGCTCTCTCATAATAATACCTTTTCCTTTTACACATACAAGTGTGTTAGCAGTACCAAGGTCAACACCAATATCTCTTGTGAACATATGTAAACTCCTTAATTGTTATTTTTGTTTGGGACTAAAAGTTCGATAGCCGAATGCACATTTTCGACCAAAACTTCATCTATTCCCTGACAGTATTCGCCGTCTAAAGTCCACGGTGTATCTTCACTGCCGTAAACGGTGATTGATTTTGTATGGAAAAACTCAATACCTTCACGGTCTAAATCTCTTCTTAAAATTCCGTCGATAATGCCTTGCAGTTGTATCAGGTTGTCAGGTTTTCTGATTAGCATTACTTCAAAATATCCATCGTCAAGTTCAACAACTGCTTTATCAAACTTAACTATTCCGCCGACCGACATAGAATTTGATATTGCACCGAAAAGAAAATCGCCTTCGATTTCTTTTTCGTCGGTTTTAAGTTTAAGGTGTACAGGCTTAATGTTTGCCAGACTTTTTATTCCCTCAAAGAAATAAGCCGCCTGACCTAAAACATTCTTAACATCCTGCGGTGCCGAATAGGAAGCATCTGTAAAAGCACCGAAAGATGCAGTATATGAAAAATACTTGTCCCCGAATTTGCCTATATCAAGCACGGTTTTTTCAGAATCAATAATGTCGTGTGCCGCCTCTTGAATATTTCTTGCAATTCCGAGACTGCTTGACCATTCGTTAAGTGTACCGCACGGAATATATGCGAGGGTAACCTTCTTTTCACCTTGCATAAGACCTGTAATAACTTCGTTTAAGGTGCCGTCGCCGCCGCAAACAACAACAAGGTCAAATTCGCCGTCTTCCATCCTCTTAACCCTTGCAGTAGCATCAAGACGGGATTTTGTTGTATAAACGGTAACATCATAGTGTTCTGAAAGAATTTCGGTAACCCCCAAAAGTTCGCTTCGCATTTTAGCCCGACCCGACTTTGGGTTTACAATCAAAAGTAGTTTTTTCATAAGTTTTCCTCCTATCTGTAATCGATCGGAAGTGTTGCGAGTGCATTAAGTGAAGTATCGGCAATATTTCCGCTTTTATATTCATAATAGGCTTGAACTCCAACCATTGCTGCATTATCTCCGCAATATTTTAGTTCGGGGTAAAAAAGCCTGATATTCCTTTTTTTGCATTCTTCGTCAAAACGGGAACGAAGTTCCGAATTTGCCGAAACACCGCCTGCAAGAGCCACGGTTTTATATCCGAATTTTTCTACTGCTTTAAAGGTGTTGTCAGCGAGCATATCGCAAACTCTTTTTCTTATCGTAGCGGCAAGAACGGGAGTATCTATTTCGATACCTTTTTGATTAGAATTGTGTATTAAATTTATAACCGCTGTTTTAAGACCCGAAAAACTGAAATCAAGTTCGCTTCCAGAGAGTTTCGGAAAGGGAAGCGGATACTTTTCAAAATCGGGATAAGTGGCTATTTTATCAAGCATAAGTCCGCCGGGATAGGGAAGACCTAATGCCCTTGCCGTTTTATCAAAACATTCTCCGGCGGCATCGTCCATAGTTTTTCCTATCGGCTCAAATTTCGTATAATCGGAAACTTTTGTAATTATAGAATTTCCGCCCGAAACGGTAAGACACAAAAACGGGGGATCAAGTTGGTCGTTTTCAATGTAATTTGCCGCAATGTGAGAGCGAAGGTGATGAACGGGGATAAGGGGAATGCCAAGAGAGAAGGCAAGTCCCTTCGCAAAATTTGTCCCGACAAGCAATGCACCTATAAGACCGGGGGCAAATGTAACGGCAACAGCATCAAGGTCGGTGTATTTAATACCGGCTTGCTCTACCGCTTCATTACAAACTCCGCTTATTGCTTCCGTATGTCTTCTTGAGGCTATTTCCGGCACAACTCCGCCGTAAATTCTGTGCTCGGCGATTTGCGTTGCGACAATATTTGAAAGTATATGTCTGCCGTTTGTTACTGCGGCAGCCGTTTCATCACACGATGATTCAATCGCAAGTATCAACATTCTTTTGTATTCAACCTTCTTGTCATAATAATTGCATTCTCGGTAGGCATTCTGTAAAAGTTTTTTCTAAGACCTTCTTTTTTAAACCCAAGTTTATCGTATAGATTTATAGCATTCTGATTTGACTCACGAACTTCAAGCGAAACAAACGCTAAATTCTTTTCCCTCGCAAAACTGATACATTTATTTATAAGTTTTGTGGCAATACCTTTGTTTCGATGGTTTGAATTTACGGCAATGCTTGTTATATAACCCTCATCGAGAACAAAATTCAGTCCGACATATCCGAGAGGTTCATTATCAGTCTTTGCAACAAAAAACGATGTGTTGCTTTTTGAAGATTCGGTTATGGATGTTTCACTCCAAGGTTCGCTGAAGTTTTCCTTTTCGGTTTTCGCTATAAACGGAATATCCTCGCTTGTCATATCGGTTATTCTGATTTTATCGAAAAAACCGCCGAAATAAAGTTTGTCAATCTCTTCCGCTATTTTTTGCAAAGAAAACCTATATACTTCTAAATCGCCGCCGAACGGGTCGGGAATGCCGGAGCCTAAAACAAAGATTTTTTCACGGCTTCCGCCGTTTTTCACTAAAAAATCTTTATGATTTTCCGACATTGTGAATATATAGTCGGCACCAAAGTCCTCTTCTCTAAAAGTTTTCGATAAATGCGAATCTATACTAAAACCGTACTCTTTTGCGATAATTTCCGAGTTCTCGCTTACTTTCATACCGCCGATACTAAGCCCTCGGCTTTCGGCTACAATATCTTTTATTTTAAGTGAATTAAAATATCCTTCGGCAAAGGGGCTTCTGCAAGTGTTCCCTGTGCAAACAAAAATAATTTTCATTATCCTTTTGCCTCTAACCAGTTTTTGCCTGTATGGGCGTCAACAGAAAGTTTTACGGCGAGTTTTACCGAATTTTCCATTTCTTCAACAAGTATCATAGATGCTTTTTCTTTGTCCTCTTCTCTACATTCTACAATCAGTTCGTCGTGAACCTGCAAAATAAGTTTTGCGGTTGGCAGTTCCTTTTTTAAGCGGTTATAGACATTTATCATTGCAAGTTTGATAATGTCAGCCGCAGTACCTTGGATAGGAGCATTCCTTGCAACCCTTTCACCGAACGCCCTCAATGCTCCGTTTGATGCGGAGAGTTCGGGCAGGTATCGTCTTCTGCCGAAAAATGTGGTAACAAAACCGTCTTCCTTGGCTTTTTTTATCACATTAGTCATATACTCGTCTACGCCTTTGTATGTTGCGAGATAGTTTTTAATATATCTGTCGGCTTCCGCTCTTGATACTCCTATATCTTTTCCGAGTGAAAAAGCACCAATTCCGTAAACTATACCGAAATTGACGGCTTTTGCTCGGCTTCTCATTATCGGTAATACCATATCAATCGGAATATCAAAAACTTCACTTGCCGTAACAGTATGAATATCAACACCCGAATTGAATGCGTTAATCATATTTTTATCATTTGCGATACTTGCAAGAACCCGCAGTTCAATTTGCGAATAATCCGCATCAACTAAAGTGTATCCGTCCTTGGCAATGAAAAATTCACGAAGTTTTTTGCCCTCTTCCGTTCTGACAGGGATATTTTGAAGATTTGGCTCAAGCGAACTAATTCTGCCCGTTCTCGCTTCGGTTTGATTAAAGGTTGTATGAATTCTGCCATCTTCCGAGACTGATGATAAAAGACCGTCGCAGTAGGTTGATTTGAGTTTTGCAAGTTGCCTGTATTTAAGCACTAAATCGACAATCGGGTAATCGTATCTAAGCTCCTCTAAAACATCGGCACTTGTACTGTATCCGCTTTTGGTTTTCTTCTTTGTGGGTATCTGTAATTTTTCAAATAATACTTCGCCTAACTGTTTTGGCGAATTGACATTAAAGTTTACCCCTGCTATATCGTAGATTTCTTTCTTAATATCTTCCGTACGGACAAATAAGTCTTCTCCGAGTTCTTTAAGACCTTTTGTATCAACCAAAAAGCCCGTATCTTCCATATCGGAAAGAACTACCGATAAAGGAATTTCAATATCGGTCAAAACAGACAGTTGGTCGCTTTTAATAAGGGCTTCGTTTAATAGGTCGCAAAGTGAGGAAAAAACAGCCGAATTTCTTAAAAAAGCATCGTCGGTATCTACTAAAACACCGTCAGCACCGTATTCAGCCGAAAGCCTCTCGATAGAGTAATCGTTTGAAGACGGATTGCAAAGGTATCCCGCAAGAAGACAGTCAAAAACAATATTTTTAATACCCCTAAATTTTTTTGAGAGGTTTTTAAGGTCATACACTCGCTTTTTTTGATTTGATAAAAGTATCTCTTCTGCTTTTTCTTTTGAAATCTTTAAAACTTTCTTGTCAAAAATTACGGCATAATTATCGCTTTCAATGTAAATATCCACCGTGGAGTTTTCGTCGGCTTCAAATTGATTTGCAACGGTAAAATTTTCGCCACTTGTTTTGCTTGAAACAGAGGGCGAACTGCTCGGCTTAATTCCCATTCGCTCCATAAGACTGAAAAATTCAAGTTTCGTCATAAGTTTTGAAAGTCCGTCTTTGTCGGGGGTTGTTGTTTTATACTTGCTTATATCGGTTTCAATAGGTGCTTCGGTGGAAATGGTACCGAGCCATTTGCTTAAATATGCACTGTCCTTACCGTTTATAAGTTTTTGCCTTACACTCTCTTTAATGTCAAGGCTTTCGATATTGTCGTAAATATAATCAATAGAGTGAAATCTTTGAATTAAGTCGGTAGCGGTTTTTTCGCCTATTCCGGCAACACCGGGGATATTGTCCGAAGAATCGCCCATAAGCGATTTTAATTCTATCATTTCCTTAGGCTCTAAAGAGTATTTTTCAAATAAAGCCTCTTTGGTGTAATTGATAATTTCGGGTCTGCCCATTTTTGTTGTGGCAAGTAAAACTTTTGTGTTTTCGGAAATGAGTTGCAAAGAATCTCTGTCGCCCGTTGCTATTACGCATTCGTTACCGCTTTTGTTTGAGCAGTATGCAAGGGTGCCTAAAATATCGTCCGCCTCAAAACCCTCGCATTCGATAACCTTGTATCCCGAAAGGGTAAGCCATTCTTTGAGAATAGGAAACTGCGTAGCAAGTTCCGTCGGCATGGGCTTTCTTCCTGCCTTGTATTCAGCGTAACTTTGATGCCTGAATGTCGGCTTTTTAAGGTCAAAGGCAACGGCGATACCGTCGGGGTTTTCCATTTCAATAAGTTTGCTTAAAATATTTATAAAACCGTAAACGGCGTTTGTATATACTCCGTCCTTGGTCGAAAGCAGTTTTATTCCGTAAAAGGCACGATTGATAATACTGTTACCGTCAATAGCCAAAAGTTTCAATGTTTTGCCTCCAAAAAACAATAATCAAATACAAAGTCGCATAATCATATATATAATATCACATTTCTTTCCATTTGTCATTAAAAAATATACATTTATTTACCCATATTTGAAATTTTATAATAAAATTCTTGCTTTTTTGAAAATAATGTGTTATCATACTATTTGCTGTAAAATTATGTTGGGAGGTGGCACAATGCCGAATATTAAATCTGCGAAGAAAAGAGTTGCAGTTAGTAAAGCCAATTTTGAACGCAATAAGGCTTACCGTTCAGCACTCAAAACCGCTATTAAGAAAGCTGATGCAGCAATCGACAATAAGGCTGCCGATGCTAACGAAGCAGTAAAAGTTGCTGTTGCTAAAATCGATCAGGCGGCTGTAAAGGGTATTCTTCATAAGAATAACGCTGCAAGAAAGAAATCAGCACTTGTTAAGAGATTGAATGCTAACGCATAATCTACAAAATTATTTTTTGCAAAAAATAATCTTTTCACCGTTACTTTTGTAGCGGTGATTTTTTATTCTTGCTTTTACTTTTTCAATATATTAAAATAAGTGTGATTAAGATATAAAGAAAGGGCGGTTTAATATGGAAAACGAAAAGTTAAAAGAACTAAAACTCAAAGCAAATAAACTGCCTAAAACACCCGGCGTCTATATTATGAAAGATAAATCGGGAAATATAATCTATATCGGCAAAGCGAAAGCACTTAAATCGAGAGTAACTCAGTATTTCGGCAGTTCGAGTGCACATACCGAAAAGGTCAAAAAAATGGTATCGAATGTAGACGATTTTGAATATATCATTTGCGACAGCGAATTTGAAGCACTTGTTTTAGAAGCATCTTTGATTAAACAAAACCAGCCGAAATATAATATTCTTCTAAAAGACGATAAAGGTTATCATTATATTCTTATAACCGCTGAGAGATGGCGAAAAATAGAAATAGCAAACAATACCGATAAAAAGGGCGAGTATATAGGGCCATATTATTCTTCATTTGTTGTTAAGGATACGGTCGACTGCGTAAATAAAATATTCAAACTTCCCGATTGTAACCGAAGTTTTGATAAGCCGAGCAAACCCTGCCTTAATTTCCATATCGGAAAATGCTTTGCCCCTTGCAAGGGAAATACAACTATTGAAGAATATAATGACACCATAAGTTCCGCAATTCAGTTTATAAAAAACGGCGACGGCGTTTCAATGATACCAAGCCTTAAAGAAAATATGGAAAAAGCAGCCGAAAGGCTCGATTTTGAATATGCCGCAAAACTAAGGGACAGAATAAATGCCATAACAAAATTAAGCGAAAAACAAAAAGTCGTTATGTGCACCTATAAAAATCAGGATGTTTTTGCGTCGGCTTTTTTGGGTGAAACGGCATGTGTCAGTGTTCTTAATTTCAGAAACAGTCGCCTGACCGATAAAAACCATTATTTTGTTGACGGTGTGGCTGAAAAGAAGGCATTTTACGGCGAGTTTATCGAGCAATATTATTTGAATAGGTCCGATATACCGCAGAGAATTCTTTTTGACAGCGAATTTGATGGTATGGAAGTTTTGGAAAGGTGGTTGTCGGAAAAAGCAGGAAAGAACATTAAAATTATTATTCCGAAAGCAGGAGAGCAAAAGGAAATAATTGAAATGTGCTTAAATAACGCATCTGAAAACCTTTCCGAGAAAACAAAATCTTCGGGTAAAGAAATGTCGGCACTTAACGAACTTGCCAAATATTTAGGTCTTAAAAGTGTACCCCGATTTATCGAATCTTATGATATTTCGCATACTTCAGGTCAAGAAAATGTTGCAGGTATGATTGTCTTTAAAGACGGGCTTCCGTTTAAAAACGGATACCGCAGGTTTAAGATAAAATCTTTTATCGGGGCGGACGATTATCGCTCTATGGCAGAAGTCCTTGACCGAAGATTTAACGAGTACGAAAAGGGCGAAGACGAAGCCTTTTCCCGTCTGCCTGACCTTATTTTGCTTGACGGTGCATTAGGTCAGATAAACGCAATTATGCCTGTTCTTAAAAAACATAATATTGATGTTCCCGTTTTCGGTATGGTAAAAGACTCTAAACACAAAACAAGGGCTATCGCTTCGGGCGGCGGTGATATTTCCATTAAATCAAACAGGTCGGCATTTGTGCTTATAAATAAGATACAAGAGGAAGTACATAGATTTGCCATTTCCTATCATAGAAATTTAAGAAGCAAGAAAATGCTTTCAAGCGAACTTCTAAAAATCGGCGGTATCGGAAAAGAAAAAGCAAAGGAACTTATGCTTAATTTTAAGTCGATAGATAATATTAAAAATGCCTCAATAAATGAACTCGCTACGGTAAAAGGAATAAGTACGGTAAATGCCACAAAAATATATGAGTATTTTCATAATAAATAAATGTTGCGGTATTTATAAAAATTTGGTAAAATAAGACTATAAATTTAAGGAGATTGTTTTATGTCTATTCAGTTGGAACCGATTAAACCTAACGATATAGTTGCTTTAATGCATACAAATATGGGGGATATAAAGATTAAACTTTTCCCTCAAAAGGCACCTAAAACGGTAGAAAACTTTGTAACGCATTCTAAAAACGGCTACTACAACGGTTTGATTTTTCACCGTGTAATAAACGATTTTATGATTCAAGGCGGCGACCCGACAGGAACGGGTATGGGCGGAGAATCTATTTGGGGCGGCAGTTTTGAAGACGAATTTGATGCCGAACTGCATAACATTTACGGTGCTTTATGTATGGCAAATGCCGGACCTAATACAAACGGCAGTCAGTTTTTTATAGTTGAAGCCTCTAAAGTTCCCGAAAATATGCTTGAGCAAATGAGGGATATACCCGATAGTTTTCCTGCCGATATTGTAGATGTTTACGAGAAAGAGGGCGGTGCACCGTGGCTTGATTTCCGCCATACCGTGTTCGGACAGGTTGCAGAGGGTATGGATACCGTCGAAAAAATTGCACAGGTTAAGGTTGACGGCAATGACAGACCGTTATTTGATGTTACAATTGATTCTATAGAAATAATTGAATAAAGGAGTTTTACTATGAAAGGCATTATTCTTGCAGGTGGCAGCGGTACAAGACTTTATCCGCTTACTATGGTTACTTCAAAGCAACTTCTTCCGGTATACGATAAACCGATGATTTATTATC
>DFHZ01000185.1 GCA_002371985.1 Ruminococcaceae bacterium UBA3710
TACGGATCGAGATCCGCCGACCAGACCGCGGCTGTCGAGGCAACAAGCATTATCGAAGGCATCGACGCCGAGTATTACGGTGTTGCGACGGATAATCTTGCAGATCCGGTTTATATGGGCGCGAGCAATTTCGTTTTCGCTTTGACCGACGGTTCGCGTGATCCCGTCGAATTCTGGGGAGGCGCCGACGTCAACAATACGAAATTCGTATTCATTTATAATCTTTATGAAAACTTCGATTTAAGCGGCGTTGATATCTACGCTTCAGCCGACGCGATCGAAGAGGACTCGGGTATCCATAAGGGTATCAAGAGCGCGAAGGTCTATGCGTCAAGGAAATTCGACGATCTTTTCAATACTAAACCCCTTGTATTGAAAGAAGGATACGAGGACGCTTCCGGGCCGGATGAAAACGCATACTATTCGGCTGACGCGCAGAGTGAATGGAAGGGCGTTCGCTATATCGCATACGTCTTCACGATCGGTGACAGCCGTTACGGCGCCTGCCGACTTGAAGAACTCAAGGCTTTCGGTAAGTTGAGCGCCGTTCAGGACGTTGAGGAGGAGGAGAAGAAACTTCCCGCTTTCATCGACGTCAAGGCTGACAACGGTGTTATCGCGAGGATATTTGCGCTGTCGGGTACCGACGATCTCGCAAAACTCGGAGCAAATCTCAAGGTCGATGTTGATGACAGTCAGAAATCACTTGAATTTGTAAACGACTCCCTGCCTTATTACACCGCAAAAAGCATTTACAAGGTATGCGTAGTTGACGCATCGGGATCGGAGATCGATCTCGGCGGCAGAATAGTCAGATTGAGCATCCCCGTCAAAGACAAGACCCTGACTCTTGCCTGCGTTGACGATTACGGCGCGGAGATAGTCTCCACAGGACTTCTCAATGACTGCTTAACGGTTGAAACGGCGACGCTTCGATCCTACGCCCTCGTTGAAAAGGCAGGAGGATTGTCGGTCGGATCTTTCAATGTCAAGACCTTATTATGGACAGTGGCTGTGATCACAAGCGTTGTTTCCGCAGGTTTTGTCATTGCGTCTGCGTTTGTCGCGATCAAACTGTTCAAAAAGTAATCAACAATCGCAAAAGCAGACTGTCATTTCGGTAGTCTGCTTTTGTTTTTTTCGGAGAGATGTAAAAAATGGATACAATCAAATACCACAACGGTCTTATAAGGTATAACGGCAGAACGGTCGATCACGATGCCGTCGGCGCGAGATTTTTCAACTGGAGCGGCAGCGGATTTGAGTTTTCTTTCATCGGGACAAGCGTGTCCGCTAAATTCGTTACGGGTAATATAAACGAGCCTGTGCCGAATGAAAACGAAAGGGCTTATATCGGAGTTTTCGTAGACGGCAGCGTTTATGAGACGGCGCGGTTTCCGCTCGATAAAAACGGCGGACTTTACGTTCTTGCGGAGGATCTCGCCGTGGGAACGCATACCGTCAGGGTGGTTAAGGAAACCGAAATGTGGTACGGAAAATCAGGACTTGTTTCGTTGGTTTGCGACGGAGAATTTTTGCCGCTTTCGGAAAAAAGGAAATCAATGATAGAGTTCATAGGCGACTCTATAACCTGCGGCTACGGAAATCTTTGTTCAAACCGATCGCCGGAATTCGTTACGGGCGAAGAAAACTTCAGCAATTCCTATGCCGCCGTGACCGCAAGAGATCTCGGTTTGTCCGTAAGCGTTATCGCGGCTTCCGGCAACGGCTTTTTTCATGATTACGGCTGTAATACCGTAAATCTTATCCCGGAATTGTATGAATACTCAGATAAGGTGTTTTGTTCGCAGATCGGCGTCCAACTTCAAAAATGGGATTTTTCTAAAGACGACTGCGCCGCAGTTGTGATAAAACTCGGTCAAAACGACCGCCAATACTGTTCTCTTGCCGATCTTCCCGAGGACAGTAGATACGAAAGCGAGAGAAAAAAAAGAAGAAAAGCGTTTGAAGAAACGGTTTACCGTTTTTTTGAGCGTGTGTGCGATTTAAGGCCCGGTGTGCCGATACTGTTCATCTGCGAAGATGATATGATGCTGAAACCCGAGTGTCTGCGCGCCGCGCAAAGGACGGGCAGAGTCGAGACTCTCGTTTTCCCGTCGAAAAAAGAATACGAGGACGTGGGAGCAAACGGGCACTACTCGGTTTATACCCACGCGCGCGTCGCAAGAACTCTTACAGACCGGTTAAAGGAAATGCTATGATAACAGTTGCAAAAAACAACAGATATCTCGAAAAGGACGGAAAATACTATCCCTATCTTGCGGATACGGCGTGGACTTTGCTCCAAAGACTGACGCGGGATGAGATCGTTTATTATCTTGACGTCCGTAAAAATCAGGGCTTCAACGCGATACAAGTCAGCGCGATATCAGAACTTGACGGAATAAACGTCCCGAATCGCGAGGGCAGGCTTCCGTTTATAAACGGAGACGTATCAAGACCCGACCCGCAATACTTTGAATTATTGCTTTTTCTGCTCGGGGAGTGTGAAAAAAGGGATGTCGTTCTGACCCTGTTGCCGACGTGGGGCGATAAATTCAACAAAAAATGGGGAACGGGTCCCGAAATTTTCACCCCCGAAAACGCCGGAGCCTACGGTGAATATATATCGGGGCTTGTCGGCTGTCGTGAAAACGTTATCTTTATGCTCGGCGGAGACCGACCCATTGAATCCGCCGTACACAGACAAATTATCGACAATATGGCGGCGGGTATCGCGAAAGGCGAAAAGGTAAGACATCTTATGACTTATCATCCTTGCGGTGAGGCAACGTCTCTCGATTATCTTCCCGACTGTGCGTATATTGATTTTCACAGTATTCAGTCGGGGCACTCCTTCGGCGGATTTTTGAGTGAAAAGATGATAAAAAGCGTTCTTGAAAAGGAAAACAAGCCCTGCCTCGACGCCGAAAGTTTTTATGAGGATTTTCCCGTCAATTTCGATCTCCGGTTAGGCTATTATTTCGGGCCGGAGGATATCCGCGCGAGGATCTACGGCAATATGATCGCGGGATCCCTCGGCACCGTTTACGGTCACAGGAGCGTCTGGTGCTTCAAAGAAAAAAGCGACGGCGAATATCCTTTTGACTGGAAAGAGGCTCTTTTCCGTCCTATGGCGCGGGAAATAGGAAATATAAACAAATTTCTGACCCGCGTTGACGTTACCGGTTTGAGAGAATTTGGTGGCTGCTATAACGCAGTCGCGGCAGCCGACGAAAAAACGATCGTAGTCTTTGTGACAAAAGGCAAGCCCGCTTTCTTAAAAACGACAGACAAAAAAATCGTCGGCGCAAAGCGTTTTGACGTCGTAAAGGGTGAATTCGGCGCCGCCGATCCCGTATGTTCCGACGGCTCTGTTTTCATTCCGCCGCAGGATAACGAAACTTTGCTTGTAATTGAAACAAAAAATGTGATACAATAAATCGGATTTGAGATATGACATCACACTTGCTGTCATGAGGAATTTGTATATGACAAGATATGAATCGGCAAAGGCGATTTTTGCAAACTACGGCGTCGATACCGAGGATGCCCTTGATACTCTTAAAAATGTGACCGTTTCGGTGCATTGCTGGCAGGGCGATGACGTTGTGTTTGCGACTGGTGCTCTGGATGTCTGTGCTTTTCGTAATCCTAACGGAGAAATTGTTTGTGTGATATTAAATTCTTCAAATCTTAATTTACCTGTAAATATTCGCATAAAAGATACTGTTACCGAAATACAAATAAATGCTCATACGATAAAAACATTTTTATTAACAGAAAGTATAACAGGTGAAAGTTATGAAACTTAATGCAAAATATATCTGTGCAGGGAGAGAAAAAAACACACTTGAAAAATTTGTCAATGCTCCATATTTTCGAAAAACTTTTATAGTAAAAGAAAAAGTAAAATCTGCGGTTTTAACTATCACCGGACTTGGATATTACGAAGTACATATTAACGGAAAGAATATTACCAAGGGATATTTGGCTCCGTATCGCAGTAATCCCGACCATATAGTTTATTTTGATAAATATGATATTACAGAATATTTGTCTGAAAAGAATGTAATCGGCGTGCTTCTCGGTAACGGACTTCAAAATTGTCCGGGTGGTTATATTTGGGATTTTGATACGGCATCTTTTAGGGATGTGCCTAAAATATGTTTTGAACTAGAAATAGGGTATGAAGATGGTAATATCGAAAAGATTTTATCTGATGAATCAATAAAGACTGCACCTTCGCCGATTATTTTCGATGATTTGTATTATGGCGAATATTACGATGCCCGTCTTGAAAATGATGGATGGGATTTGCCTTATTTTGATGATTCTTCATGGCATAATGCCATTATTGCAAAAAATCCGTTGGGAGAGGAAAGAATTTGCGAAGCCGACCCGATAGTTGTTAGGGAAATCAGAAAACCAGTTTGTGTCAGAGAGTGTTACGGCGGTTATATTTATGATTTTGGTACAAATGAAGCGGGTCTTTGCAAATTGAAAATAAAAGGTTCAAAGAAAGGTCAAAAGATTCTGATGCAACATTTTGAAATGATGCATAATGGAAGACCTTTTTTCGATAACATTAGATTTAATCGTGATAGAACGGATCTTTTTCAAGAGGATATTTACTATTGTGCAGGTAAAGATGAAGAAACATATATGCCTCATTTTACATATCATGGGTTTCGTTATGTTTATGTAACCGGGATAACAGAAGAGCAGGCGACTAAAGATTTGCTTACATATTATATTTTTAATTCAGATATTAAACAAATTGGAAGTTTTTCTTGTGATAATGAAATTGTAAACAAATTGCAAGAAGCGACTGTTCGTTCTGATTTTTCTAATTTTTATTATTATCCTACTGATTGTCCGCACAGAGAAAAAAACGGATGGACAGCAGATGCTTCGCTTTCTGCTGAACAGATGCTTTTAAATTTAACTCCTGAAAACAGTTATAGGGAATGGATGCGGAATATTTATAAGGCGATAAACGAAAAGGGACAACTTCCCGGAATTATACCTACTACCGGTTGGGGCTTTGATTGGGGTAACGGCCCTGGTTGGGATAATGTTATAGTAAACTTACCTTATTATACTTATATTTATCGTGGCGACGATTCAATGTTCGAAGAACTATCAGAACCGTTAATGCGGTATTTAAAATATCTTGAAACAAGACTTGATGAAAATAATCTTATTGCAATCGGGCTTGGCGATTGGTGTCAACCCGATAGGGATGAAAATTATTTTACAACTCCGCTTGTCGTTACAGATTCAATTCTTACAGCTGATATCGCAAATAAAGCTTCGTTTATTTATGATGTTTTAGAGCAAAATGAAAATGCAAGTTTTGCAAAATCACTTGCTATTAAGGTGAGAAATGCAATTAAGACTCATTTGATAGATCACGATAAAATGACTGTTAAAGGTGATACTCAAACCGGTCAGGCAATGGCACTTTATTACGGTATGTTTGAGGAAAATGAGTATAATCAGGCATTTGAACATTTATTGAAATTAATTGCAGATAAAAATGATCATTTTGATACAGGTGTATTAGGCGGTCGTGTTATTTTTAGAGTTCTTGCTGAAAACGGATATGCTGATTTAGCATTAAAGATGATTATCCGCCCCGATTTTCCGTCCTTTGGTAATTGGATTATTAAAGGTGCAACGACTCTTTGGGAGGATTTCCGTCGGGATGGCGATATTATTCATTCAAGGAATCATCATTTTTGGGGAGATATTTCAGCATGGTTCTATACCTATCTTGCCGGAATTCGTATCAATCCGACAGGCAGAAATGTAAACGAGGTTAATATCAAACCGTGTTTTGTCAGTGAACTTAATACAGTAACAGCCAAGCACCGTCACCGACAAGGTGAAATATCGGTTGAATGGAAAAGAATAAACGGTATTATTACATTAAATCTTAAAATGCCAAAATCCATTACCGGAAAAATCATTTTGCCGAATGGAAACGAATATGATTATTCTGAAATTGAAAAATCATTGATTGTTGATAATTTTGTTGTTAATATTGAAAATTGACATATACAATTATACATTAATTCATTAAATACAATATCTTCCGCACGGTTGCGGATATTATTCATTAACCCTACCCATTTTATCTGATTAGTGCTCTTGAGTTGTTCAGTAATACCTTCGGCTTTTGCCATTTGATTAATCAAAAGAAAAAACATTTCTTCTGCTTGACGGTCAATATCCTCGATATGCTTTTTCGGCTTTCCCGAAAACATAACTCCCGAATATGTAACTCTCTTATGCTTACGCAGATAATCGTGATACATTATACCAAATCTGCCAACCTTCGGCGGTTCGGGTGCTTTGAGGCAGGGCAGTACCTCAGCTCTATATACGCCGCAAAGGCGGCACTATAACTCACCGAGTAAAAGAACTTAAGGGTTTCAATAAATTGACCCTTAAGCCTATGTGTGAACAAAGAGTGACATTTACTCTCGGTTACGACGAGCTTAAGGAATGGTCTCTGGATAAAAAGTATGAGCTATTTGGTCAAAGAATTAATATTATGGTAGGCGTTTCGAGCGATAATATTATTTTTGAGGCATTGGTAGTAATTTAAAAAGAGAAATGTTATGGTCGATATATTAAGAATACCTGTTTAAAATTTGCACCGCTTTTTGTGTGTTTGAGATAGAATTAAAGTATCGAAGAAGCGGTTAGAGTTATGGGGACAAGCGGGAAAGAGCGTATGGTGATTTATCTTGGCATTCCATAAACAGTGATTAACCGATGCTGTGGCATTATGGTACAGCCTAACAGCTTTGTTAACTTTGAGTATGATGCGAGCATTCTATAGTGATAAAGTAAGCTTTATTCCCGTGATTTAAATCCCTTTAAGGAGCCACACTATGATTTTTTACTATCCCAGTTTCAAAGCAAAAGCCCTCACATTTAGTTACGATGATGGTACGGTTCAGGATCGCCGTCTCACCGAAATATTAAAAAAATACAATTTAAAAGCCACCTTTAATCTTAATTCTTACACCTTTGGCGAAAAAGGCTTTTTGGAAAATCACGGTGGATTTAGAGTGGATTTTGATAAAATTAATTCTGAAGAAGTAATAAGTTTATATGATGGGTTTGAGGTTGCCGGACACACCACACGCCATTATAATTTACCTATCGGCTTGGCGTATCCCTGCGGTGTTTATGATGAAAGGACCATTAACCGTCTTGAGAGTTTAGGCGTTCGCTTTGCAAGAACGGTTAAGGACACCTTGCGCTTTGAAATACCTGAAAATTTTCTTTCTTGGCACCCGACCTGTCACGATCATGCAACTCAAATAGACACTCTTATTAATGATTTTCTTCCGGATAATGCACCCCATCTTGCTCTCTTTTATATTTGGGGGCATGCCTTTGAATTAGATAAAACCGATTCGGACCGTTGGGCTGATATGGAAAACATTTGTAAATCACTTTCAAACAAAAATGATGTTTGGTATGCTACTAATGGCGAAATATGCGAATATATTACCGCTTTGCGTAGTTTTGAGGCAACTGGTTGCAAAAAGAATAATACCGAACATAATCTTTATATTGAGTTTGACGGAAAGCGCATCGTTCTTGCTCCTGACGAAACACCTTAAAGGAGAAATTAAATATGTAAAAATATAAAATTGAGTTGACAGAATATACAAGATAAAATAGCAGTTTGCGGTTTTTTTGCAGGCGGTCATCTTGCAGCCTCTATCAGTGCCTTATGGAACTGTAAAGAAATTTTTTCTGTAGAAGAAATACAATCTGAATTGCATAAACCCAATGCAAGTATTCTATGCTATCCTGTAATTTCATCAGGAGAATTCGCGCATAAAGATTCTATAATTAACCTTCTTGGTACAACAGATGAGTCTACACCAAATTGGAGCCCGATGTCGTTAGAAAATCAAGTAAATGTGTCTACTCCACCTGCTTTTTTGTGGCACACCGTTGAAGATACTGCGGTACCTGTAGAAAATTCCATATTATATGCTTCGGCATTACGAAAAAACCATATTCCCTTTGAAATACATATTTATCCTAAAGGAACACACGGTCAATCTCTTACCACTTATGGTATAGCACGAAACAAAAGTTTTTTCCCCCGTGATTATAATTGGAATAAACTTTCTGTTGATTGGCTCTACGAAACGTTTGATATTATATAATATAGTGATTTATATGAAAAAATAATAAGCATTAAATACCTGAGAAGTTTTGCATATTGCAACAATAATATCTGTAGGAACTTATTACAGGTATAACGATTTTCTTTTTTGGTTTGAACGGTAATGCGATGTTTAATGAGGATACTGAAGATGACATTAGATTTGTCAAAAGCGGAATACTTTATGTGGTTCCTTTGTGAAGCCCTATTGTGAAAAGATGGGATGAGTATATGAAGAATATTCTCATTATGGAAATGGATCCTATAACCAAAGCCCAACCCAAACTAGAAAAGGTGTTTGAGTTGGATTAAAATGAAAGAGTTTGTTCTATGAATATAAAAAAAGATTATCAATTTGAATTTGAATGTTGGCTTAAGCATGTTAAAGATGAAGACAATTTAAAAGAATTAAATAAGATGGATGCTTCTCAAAAGGAAGATGCTTTTTACCGAGATTTAGAGTTTGGTACGGGCGGACTTAGAGGTGTTATCGGTGTAGGTACTAATAGAATTAATGTTTATACTGTTGCCAAAGCAACGAAAGGTTTAACTGAGTATTTATTAAATAAATACGGTAAATCCGCAAGCGTAGTGGTGGGTTATGATAGTAGAATAAAATCTGATGTTTTTTCTAAAACTACCGCATCGGTATTTGCGGCAAACGGTATAAAAGTTTATTTGTGGTCTACTTTAAATCCTGTGCCAACAGTTTCATTTGCAACAAGATATTTAAAAGCAAGTGCCGGTGTAATGATAACCGCATCGCATAATCCTGCTAAATATAACGGATATAAGGTTTATGGTGCTGATGGTTGTCAGATTACTACCGAAGCGGCATCAGAAATATATTCTCAAATTGAGAAGATAGATATTTTTAAGGATATTAATTTTGGCGATTTTGATACATCGCTTGAAGAAGGAAAAGTCGAATATATTTCTGATGATGTGTTAACAGCATACATAGAAAAGGTAAAAGAGCAATCTGTTTTGTTTGGTGATGTGGTTAACAGAGATGTTGCTATCGTATATTCACCCCTTAATGGTGCGGGATATATCCCGGTAACAAGAGCTTTGACCGAGATGGGATACTCTAATGTTAGCGTGGTTGAAGAACAAAGATTGCCTGACGGTAATTTTCCAACATGTCCTTATCCTAATCCTGAAATAAAGGAAGCAATGCAGCTCGGCATTGAGTATGCTAAAAAGCAAAATGCAGATTTGCTTTTGGCTACTGACCCTGATTGTGATAGGGTAGGTATTGCGGTTAAAAATGAAAACGGTAAGTTTGTTTTATTATCAGGTAACGAAACAGGTTTGTTACTGTTTGATTATATTTGTTCGCAAAGAATAAAGCATAACAAAATGCCTGAAAATCCGGTTATGGTTAAAACAGTTGTAACTATGGATTTGGCAGAAAAAATTGCCGAGAATTACGGTGTTAAAACAATAAATGTGCTTACAGGGTTTAAGTTTATTGGAGAACAAATAGGAATCTTAGAAAGAAAAAATGCCGAACAATCCTATATATTTGGTTTCGAGGAATCGTATGGTTATTTGACAGGTAGCTATGTTAGAGATAAGGACGCTGTCAATGGTGCATGTATGATTTGTGAAATGTTTAGTTTTTATAAAACCCAAGGTGTTAGTTTGCTTGATAAACTAAATGAACTCTTTGAAAAGTACGGTTATTGTATGAATACTCTTCATTCGTTTGAATTTGAGGGCTCACAAGGTTTTAGTAAAATGCAGAACATTATGAAAACATTCCGCGATAATGTTGGCGAGGATTTAGAAATAGACTCTTTTGCAGGTAAAAAGATAAAGAAGGTTTTAGATTACAATAATGGTATTGATGGACTGCCGAAATCAAATGTACTAAAATACATATTAGATGATGGTTGCTCTGTTGTTATAAGACCTAGTGGTACTGAGCCAAAAATCAAAATATATATTTCTGTTTCAGCAAGTTCAAAAGCCGATGCTGAAAAAATTGAAAAGCTTATTATTGATGAGATTTATGACGGACTCATTAAATAAGAATAATATAGGAAATTAGGAGTTTGTAATGTACTCACTATTATTAAAACCACCTATAAAAGATTATTTGTGGGGATGAACAAAACTAATAACTGATTTCGGTTTCAAAACCGATAAAGATATTGCAGCTGAGGCTTGGATGTTATCAACTCATAAGGACGGAATGAATGTAGTTCTTAATGGTGAGCATAAAGGTAAAACTATCAACGAAGTTTTGGAAATATGGAGCAAATCTGCACTTGGTAAAAATGCAGAAAAGTTTTCGTATTTTCCAATTCTTATAAAACTTATAGATGCCAAACAAAAACTATCTGTTCAGGTACACCCTGATGATTGTTATGCATTGTCGGTCGAGGGTGAATACGGCAAAACTGAAACGTGGTATGTGTAGACTGTGAAGATGGTGCAGAGCTCGTTTACGGTTTTAAAGAAGACATATCTAAAGAAGAATTTGAAAGGCGTATTAAGGATAATACCTTAACTGATGTTTGCAATTCCATTTGTTATGTGCTAAACTATCTGTGTCAAG
>DFHZ01000005.1 GCA_002371985.1 Ruminococcaceae bacterium UBA3710
ATATACTTTTCGGACAGAATATGCAAATGCTTTTATACCTGTATACAGTATTAAAAAGCGGTAGGTACGGCGAGCATCCTGCCGGAGTTTTGTATATGGGTGCTAAACGAGTAAAAGATGGCAGTCCTGCGGATAGGAGAATGAACGGACTTCTTGTTGCCGACAGCGATATAGCATACGCAATGGATAAGGATAACAAGGGGGAATTTATACCCAAATTCAGCGAGGACAAGCCGTCAAACTCATATCTGTCCGAAGACAGTTTCGGTCAAGTTTTTGAGTTTATTGATAAGAAACTGGGAGAGGTAGGCGAGGATATTTTTCTCGGTAAAATTGACGCAAATCCGATAGACGGAATAGACAGTCCTGCTTGTAAATACTGCGATTTTCTTTCGGTTTGCCGTATAAGCAACGATAAAATAAAGAAAGTACCTAAACTTTCAAATGACGAGGTTTTGCAAAAAATAGAGAAAGGGGAAGAAGCAGATGGCAATAGGTAATTTTACAGATGCACAAAAATCGGCAATTAACGCTAAATGCCCCATACTTGTTTCGGCTGCCGCAGGTTCGGGTAAAACTGCCGTTTTGACCGAAAGGGTTATAAGAAAACTTACTGATAAAGAAATTTGCGTTGATGCGGATAAACTTCTTATCGTAACATTTACAAATGCCGCCGCTTTTGAAATGCGTTCGAGAATTGAAAAACGCCTTTTTGAAGAGTGTGCCAAAAATCCCCAAAACAAGAACCTTATAAAACAAAGGCATTTATTCGGCAGTGCCGATATTTGCACTATTGACTCTTTTTGCATAAATTTAGTCAGAGAGAATTTTGAAATGTGCGGTGTTGAGCCGAATTTCCGTGTGTCTGACGGAAGCGATATGAAAGCGGTATGCGACGGAATACTTACTAAAATAATAGACGAGCAAATTTTAGAAAACAGGGATTTGTACGGCGAACTTTTTGAACTGCTTGGTTGCGAATATGACGACGGTGAATTAAAATCGGTAATAGAAGAACTCTACCTTTACAGTCGCCAAATTCCGTTCCCCGATAGTTTTTTAGACGGTCTTATTCTGCCGTATGAACTTGAATTTAATTCCGACCATCCTTGGAGTATTTCTGCAAAAGAGATAGCAAAAGACTATATTGACGCAATGTCCGAAAATTTAGAAGATATGGCAAATTGCGTCTTTGATTTATCCGTAGACGCCGAAAAATGCGATAATTATGTTAAAAAACTTGCCGTTTTGACAGAAGAATTAAAGCAATCTTTTGACCTGTTTGTTTGGGACGATTTCAGAAATCTGTTGTTCGAGTTTGTTATAGACAGAATAACAATAAGTTCTAAAAACGGAAAATCGGGAGAAGATTTTAAAAACTTCAGAAAGGACTTTTCAGAAAACCTTAAAAAACTTAAAGCACTTTTTTCTGACGACAGCACTACAATCAAAAAAAGCAATAAACGGATACTACCGCTTGTAAAATGCCTTGTTTCGCTTATAAAAGAGTACGATAGAAAATCTTTTGAGGCTTTTAGGGAAGAAAATAAACTCACATTTTATCATACCGAGCAATTAGCACTTAATGTTTTATGCTCAAAGAATGCAAACGGAGAAATAAGTCTTAATAACGAGGCAAAGGCATATTTATCAAGGTATGAAGAGGTTATGGTTGACGAGTTTCAGGATGTTAATGACCTTCAGAATATGCTCTTTTATGTTCTTTCAAATTCAAACGAAAAACTTTTTGTAGTGGGCGATATTAAGCAAAGCATTTACCGTTTCAGGGGCTCAAATTTAATGAATTTCCTCTCAAAAAAGAAAAGTTATATTCCCTTTGAAAACGCAGGTGAAAACGACCCGAAAAAGATAATACTTTCGGACAATTTCAGAAGCCGTAAAGGTGTTTGCGACTTTGTAAACTTCTTGTTTTCAAAAGTTATGACCGAAAAAACGGGCGAAATAGTTTACGGCGAAGAGGAAAGGCTAAACCCTTCGGCAGACTATCCGATAAAAGACGATATAGAAACCGAACTTTTGCTGATTGATAAAAACGAAGCCGACGAAGACTCTCTTTTCGGCTACGAAGCACAGGCAATCGCCGAGTATATATCCGATTTGGTACGGAATAATTATCAGGTAAGCGAGGACGCAAAAACTTTAAGAAATGTAAGGTACGGCGATATATGTATTCTCCTTGATAAGGTAAGCAATAAAGCACCTATTATAGCAAAAAAACTGCTTGATAGCGGAATACCTACCTCTTACAGCAATGAATTATTCTGCGAAACTCCCGAAATATCGCTTATGTTGGCACTCCTATCTGTTTTGGACAACCCGTCAAGAGATATAGAATTATTAACAGTTCTTATGTCTCCGATTTTCTCTTTTACACCCGATGACCTTGCTGAAATGAGGGCTGATTATAAAAATGATAATATTTATGCGGTTGTTGTAAATTCTGCAAAGCGGGGTAATATAAAGGCAAAAAACTTTTTGGAGAGTATCAATAAATTCCGCCTTGATATGGCACTTTTGCCTCTTTCCAAACTAATAAATAAACTTATTTATGATACAGGTCTATTAGGTTTTGTATCGGCGATGCCAAACGGGAAAAGACGCAGAAATAATTTGCTTTCCTTGCCAAAAATGGCAGAAGATTTTGATTTTGGAACGCCTACGCAATTTGTAGATTACTTAAGAGAATTGCCCGAAAGCAGTTTCAAAAAAGACGACTCCGAGTCTGATTTTGTAAAGATTATGTCTATGCATAAATCAAAGGGTTTGCAATTTCCGATTTGCATACTTTCAGACCTCTCCTCAAAAATCAATAACGCCGACTCGATTTCAAGAATAGTTTATAAAGAGAATATGGGTATCGGGTTTAAGTATTACGACGAAACCGAGAAGATTTATACTGAAAATTTAGGCCGTAAAGTTATTGCAAAAAAGATTTTTGCCGAGAATAATCAGGAAAAAATGCGGCTTTTGTATGTCGCTATGACAAGGGCAAAAGAAAAGTTGGTTTTGGTATGTGCTCCGAGTAATATTGATAAGACTTTGGATAGGATTTCAAGTAGCCTGAAAGACGGTAAAATAAACCCTCAATTTGTAAAATCGGTCAACTCGCTCGGCGATATTGTTTTGGCGGGATGTATGCTTCACGAAAGCGGAGAAACTTTGCGGAAAATATGCAGTTCGCCTGTCGAAACTACCGAGTCTGACGGAGAAATAACCGTAAAAATTACCGACTGTGCAAGTATACCCGAAAAAATTGATGTCGTAGAGAGTTATGACGCAAATAGCGATATTGCCGATAAAATCAGCAATAATATTTCTTATGTTTATCCGTTTGAGGGGCTGTCTCAAATTGAGTCAAAAACCTCTGTATCGGCAGTTGCAAAGGGAAATGAGGCAAGAGAATTTTATTTTTCCGACCGACCTAAATTTATGAATAAACTCGGTCTTTCTTCGGCTCAAAAGGGAACGGCAATGCATACCATTATGCAGTTTATTGAGTTTAGCGAAAATGTAGATGTTGATTCCGAAATAGAAAGGCTTGTTGAATGGCAATATATTACCGAAGAGCAGGGAAACTGTGCCGATAGAGAAAAACTAAAAGATTTCTTTTCGGGCGAACTTTACTTAAGAATTTTAAAGGCAGAGCAGGTTAAAAGGGAAATGAGGTTTTTGACCGAATTACCGGCCCAACGGATTGACCCGAAAATCGACCCGAAATTCAAGGACTCAAAAATAATTGTTCAAGGGGCGGTTGACCTTTTGTTTGACGAGGGCGACTCTTTGGTCGTTGTAGATTTTAAAACCGACAGGGTGAACTCGGAAGAAACTTTGATAAATCTATACAGCGAACAACTTGAAATATACGCAAAAGCCTGTGAAACAATATATAAAAAGCCTGTTAAAGAAAAGATTATATATTCATTCCATTTAGGCAAAATTATACCCCTTGTGTCTTGAAAAAAATCACATGGTATAGTATAATATTTTGATAATTTGACTTTAAAGTGGTGAAATGATGAACTCGATTATTTCCAAAATTGCCGATTTTTTTCGTGAAACGGATAAGATTTTATTGTCCCTTTGTGTTTTCGCTTCGGTATACGGATGTATCGCCGTATATTCTTCGACAAGATATTTAGGCTCTTCAAGACCGTTTTTGGTTCAGGCACTTTCGACGCTTCTCGGTATCTTTGTTGCGATGTTTATATCGGCATTTGATTTTCAGACTTTTATAAATAAATGGTATTTGATTGCGGGATTAGGCATAATTCCCGTTGTGCTTACCTTCTTTATCGGCTTTGCACCTGAGGGTACCGATGATAAGGCTTGGCTTGACCTCGGTATTACAACTTTTCAACCTTCCGAACTATTAAAGATTTGTTTTATCATTACATTTGCCACGCATTTAACCTATGTTAAACCTAATATCAATAAACTTAAATATCTGATTCCTGTTTGTGCGCACGGTGCTTTTCCCGTGCTTTTAATACATTTTCAGGGCGATGACGGAACTGCACTTGTTTTTGCTATTATGGTACTTTGTATGCTCTATGCCGCAGGAGTTTCATTAAAATATTTTATTATTGCTTTTTCGGCGGCTGTAATCGCTTCTCCTCTTGTTTATTTCTTTGTTATGAATGAGGACCAAAGGGCAAGAGTTATCAATGTATTAGATATTGAATCTGATATTGAGGGAGCAACATATCAGCAATACAGAGGCCGTATGGCACTTGCAAACGGTGGTCTTTTCGGTCA
Source organism: Ruminococcaceae bacterium UBA3710 (assembly GCA_002371985.1). Classification (GTDB taxonomy): domain Bacteria; phylum Bacillota; class Clostridia; order Oscillospirales; family Acutalibacteraceae; genus UBA737. The sequence goes on from DFHZ01000005.1 coordinate 4,777, forward strand.
GGGACTTTTTAAAGGCGTTCTTACCCAGTCGGGTAGTGTCCCCGAAGGGCAAAACGATTTTATTTTTGTAAGTATCGGCGAAGAACTCGGACTTATAGGACTTATGGTTGTTCTGATTGTACTCGGTGCTATTGCCATAAGGGCTTTAAGAGTGGCTTCAATTTGCCGAAAGACCAGCGGAAAGATTATCTGCGTAGGCTTTTTCGGTATGCTTTTTGCACAAATACTCATAAATGTAGGTATGTGCATTGCACTTATGCCGGTTATAGGTGTAACATTGCCGTTTTTCAGTGCAGGTGGTACATCACTTGTCTGTATGTATATGGGTGTCGGGTTAGTTTTAAGCGTTTATATGCATAGAAACACGAGAACACTTTATATACGGGAATAGTTTTTTAAGCAAGACGGGCTTTAAGGAGTTATGAAATGAGAGAGAATTACATTAAGAAAATGGTCTTTTCCGCCATTTTCATTACGCTCGTTTTCGTTTCGACATACATAATAAGAATACCCTCGCCGATAAACGGCTATGTAAATTCAGGCGATGGGTTTGTTCTGGCTTCGGGGTGGTTGTTAGGACCTGTTTTCGGACCAATATCGGCAGGTATCGGCTCTATGTTTACCGACCTGCTTTCAGGATATTCCGTATACGCCCCTGCAACCTTGATTATTAAATCTTTGGACTGCCTTATAGCAACCCTTATATATGATTGTTTAAAGCGAAAGAATATCGGCATTATTGTGGGCGGTATTTTAGGAGAATTATTTATGGTGTTGGGATATTTTTTGTTTTCGTATTTCATACTCGGAAACGGAATTTCCGCCGCACTTAATATAACAGGAGATTTATTTCAAGGTGTTGTAGGTGTTGTGCTTGGAATTATGATAATGAAAATATCACAGCGAAGCGGACTTGATGTTATAATAAGAGGAGAAAAATAGAATGGCTGATACTCATAAAATTGAAAATGCCGATTTACTTGGCGTTATCCAAAAGAATGCCTATGATGCAGCAACGGAACTTATAAGTGAAGCAAATCTGCATAAAGGACAAATCGTTGTTGTAGGGTGCTCTACAAGTGAAACCGTAGGTAAAAAGGTTGGAAGTTGGTCTGTTCCGGAAGTAGGAGAAGCGATTTTTGAAGGGCTTCAAGCCGCCTTTGAGCCTAAAGGGATACATATTGCGGCACAGTGTTGCGAACATCTTAACAGAGCAATTATTATTGATTATTCCGCCCTGAAAAATGAGGAAATCGTGAATGTTGTACCAAAACCTAAAGCAGGTGGCTCATTTGCAACTGCTGCCTACAAAGCATTTTCTCATCCCGTTGCAGTAGAAAGCATAAAGGCGGATGCAGGTCTTGATATAGGCGGTACGCTTATAGGAATGCATTTAAAAGCGGTTGCCGTTCCTGTTCGTTTAAAGCAAAATAAAGTAGGGGAAGCATTGGTAATTGCCGCAAGAGTTCGCCCGAAATTTATAGGCGGAGAAAGAGCAAATTATGACGAAACATTAAAAGACGGATACCCTTCATATCAGTAACATTAACTTTCAGGAGAGAGTATGGATAAAAAAAGATTTGAACAACTTCTTTTAACTGTTCAAAAACCCGGACGGTATTCCGGCGGAGAGATAAACAGTGTTATCAAGGATAAAAACGAGGTGGATATACGGTTCGCATTTTGTTTTCCCGATAACTATGAGGTTGGAATGTCCCACCTCGGTATGAAAATTTTATATTCTCAGTTTAATGACAGAGAGGATATCTGGTGCGAAAGAGTTTTTGCACCATGGCCCGATTTCGAATCGGTAATGCGTCAAAACGGTATTCCTCTTTTTGCACTTGAGAGTAAAGACCCGATAAAAGACTTTGATTTTATCGGGTTTACTTTGCAGTACGAACTGTCTTATTCAAATGTTCTTAATATGTTGGAACTTGCAGGTGTACCGTTACTTGCAAAAGACAGAACGGATTTTGCCCCTTTGATAGTGGCAGGGGGACCTTGTACTTGTAACGCAGAGCCACTTGCGGATTTTGTAGATATTTTCTTTTTAGGTGAGGGCGAACAGTCCGATTTAGAGGTTATGGACCTTTATAAGAAGTATAAACATAACGGCGGAACGAAGGCTGATTTCCTGAAAGAGGCTTCCAAAATTGATGGGGTATATGTTCCGTCGCTTTATGATGTTTCCTATAATGAGGACGGTACTGTAAAGAGTGTTTCTTCAAAGTATAATGCTCCTATGCCGATAAGAAAAAGAATAGAAACCGACCTCGATAAGACATATTATCCCGAAAAGTTTGTTGTTCCGTATATTGAAATAGTGCACGACAGAGCCGTTCAGGAGATATTCAGAGGTTGTATCAGGGGTTGCAGATTTTGTCAGGCAGGGTTTATTTACCGACCTGTGAGAGAAAAATCGGTAGAAACGATATGCAGACAGGCAAAGGCACTTTGCGATAATACGGGGTATGACGAAATTTCCCTTTCTTCGCTTAGTACAAGTGATTACCGTGATTTGGAAAAGTTGCTTAACAGTCTTCTTGAATGGACCGAAAAAGACAAGGTCAGCCTTTCTTTACCGAGTCTCAGAATTGATAATTTTTCGGAAGAATTGCTCGAAAAAATCAATCATGTAAGAAAGAGCGGTCTTACTTTTGCCGCCGAAGCAGGAACGCAAAGACTTCGTGATGTAATAAATAAAAATATTACCGAAGAGGAAATAATAAGAACCTGCAAAACTGCGTTTGAGGGCGGATATACGGCAGTAAAACTCTATTTTATGATGGGTCTTCCGACCGAAACTTATGACGACATAAAGGGCATTGCCGATTTGGCCCAAAAAATCGTAGATACATTTTATGAAATGCCGAACAGACCAAAAGGTAAGAGTGTAAGCGTTAATATAAGTGTTTCTAATTTTGTTCCGAAACCGTTTACTCCCTTTGAATTTCACCCACAGATTACAAGGGAAGAAATCATTGATAAACAGCAATATCTTAAACAGTGCATACATTCTAAAAAAATCTCATTCAGTTACCATGAAAACAGGACGAGTTTTTTAGAGGGTGTTTTTGCAAGGGGCGACCGCAGACTTGGTGCTGTACTCCTTAAAGCCCACGAAAAGGGTTGCAAGTTTGACAGTTGGGATGAATTTTTTGAACTTGAAAAATGGATGGACTCTTTTGCAGAGTGCGGTCTTGACCCGAAATTTTATGCTAACAGAGAGCGTTCCTACGAAGAAATAAACCCTTGGGACCATCTTGATTTTTGTGTTTCAAAAGATTTTCTGATCAGAGAAAACGAAAGGGCAAAAATGGCAAAGACAACGCCTAATTGCCGAAAACAATGCCAAAACTGCGGTGCAAATATTTTCGGAAAGGGTGTTTGCTTTGAAAAGCGTTAGACTGTTTTTTACCAAAAAAGGCGACGCCCGATTTGTGTCGCACCTTGATATGAACCGTATGATGACAAGGCTTGTCAGAAAAGCAGGGCTTGATATTTGGTATACAGAAGGGTTTAACCCACATCCTTATATGACATTTGCTCTGCCGTTGCCACTCGGTTTTGAGGGGCTTTACGAAATAATGGACATAAGAATAAATGACGATAGTTTTGATATTTCAAAAATACCCGATATAATGAACGGAGTTTGTCCGAAGTCAATTCATTTTTTTGATGCAAAAGAGCCTGATAAAAAGGTGGGGGCGATAGCATTTGCAGAATATGAAATAATCTTTGACGATGTTGGTGAGGTTAGAAATAAACTAAGTTCTTTTCTCGTGGAAAAGCCGATTATTGCCAAAAAAAGAACTAAAAAAGGCGATATGAAAGAAATAGATTTGTCCGATAAAATCAAAGACTTTTGCATAACATCGGAAAACGGAAATACTAAACTTAAAATCATACTTCCCGCAGGTTCAAACGATAATATAAACCCGTCAATTTTGCTTGAAGCATTTTATAATAAAAATTCGGATGTTTACTATTGTTATGATGTTACAAGAACTGCAATTCTTGACGGAAATATGAAAAAATTCAAATAAAACCACCTATTCGTTCCGCACCGATATATTTTTTATAAATCGGTGCGGATATTTTATATAAAAATAGTTTACAAATTAAATAAAAAGTGTTATGATATAAAAGTATGGGAATGTCTGAAATATTTTGTTTGGTTTTCTCTAACAAAAAATTATTTAGGAGGAATTTTCAATGGCCAGAAAATTCAAGACTATGGATGGTAATAATGCTGCGGCTCATGTTGCCTATGCGTTTACTGAAGTTGCCGGAATTTATCCGATAACCCCATCCAGCCCGATGGCAGACTATGTAGATCAGTGGTCCGCTCAAGGGTTAAAAAACATATTCGGAACAACAGTTAATGTTGCCGAAATGCAATCTGAAGCAGGTGCTTCAGGTACAGTTCACGGTTCTCTTGCAGCAGGTGCTTTAACTACTACATTCACCGCTTCGCAGGGACTTTTACTTATGATTCCTAATATGTATAAGATTGCAGGTGAATTGCTTCCTTGCGTATTCCATGTATCTGCTCGTTGCGTAGCAAGTCATGCTCTTAACATTTTTGGCGATCATTCCGATGTATATGCTTGCCGTCAGACCGGTTTTGCAATGCTCGCTGAAACAAACCCGCAGGAAGTTATGGACTTGGGTGCTGTTGCTCACCTTGCAACTATCAAAGGTCGTGTTCCGTTTATTAACTTCTTTGACGGTTTCCGTACCTCTCATGAAATCCAGAAAATTCAGGTATGGGATTATGAAGACCTTAAAGAGATGTGCGATATGGATGCGGTTGAAGCATTCCGTAAGAGAGCATTAAATCCTGAGCGTCCCGTTATGCGTGGTTCTCACGAAAACGGCGATATTTTCTTCCAGCACAGAGAGGCTTGCAACAAGTATTATGATGCAATGCCTGCTATTGTTGAAGAATATATGGACAAGGTAAACGAGAAACTCGGTACCGATTATAAACTCTTCAACTACTACGGTGCGGCTGATGCTGACCGTGTAATAGTTGCTATGGGCTCTATCTGCGATGTTGCAGAAGAAGTTATAGACTATTTAACCGCTAAGGGTGAAAAGGTTGGTCTTATTAAAGTTCGCCTTTACCGTCCTTTCTCGGCTGAAAAACTCGTAGAAGCAATACCGCAGACAGTTAAGAAAATTGCTGTTCTTGACCGTACAAAGGAACCGGGAGCACTCGGCGAACCTCTCTATCTTGATGTTGTTGCTGCTCTTGCTAAAATGGGCAGACATATTGATGTTGTAACCGGCGGTAGATACGGTCTTGGTTCAAAAGATACTCCTCCTGCTTCTGTTTTCGCTGTATTCAAGGAACTCGAAAAGGATGCTCCTAAGGCTCAGTTTACCATTGGTATCGTTGATGATGTTACCAATCTTTCACTTCCGGAAGAAGAGGCTCCGAATACTGCCGCAGAAGGCACAAAAGAATGTAAATTCTGGGGTCTTGGCGGCGACGGTACTGTTGGTGCTAATAAAGACTCTATCAAGATTATCGGCGACCATACCGATAAATATGTTCAGGCATACTTCCAGTATGACTCTAAAAAGACCGGCGGTATCACCATTTCTCACTTGCGTTTTGGCGATAAGCCGATTAAGAGCCCATACTATATAAATAAGGCAGACTTTGTTGCTTGCCATAACCCGTCTTATGTAATCAAGGGTTACAAGATGGTTAATGATGTTAAGCCGGGCGGTGTATTCCTCATTAACTGTCAGTGGACACCCGAAGAACTTAACGAACATATGCCTGCTGAAGCAAAGAGATATATTGCTAAGAATAACATTCAACTTTATACCGTTAATGCTATTGATTTGGCAGCAAAAATAGGTCTTGGTAAGCGTACTAATACTGTTCTTCAGTCTGCATTCTTTGCTCTTTCGGAAGTTCTTCCCCGTGAAGATGCTATCAGATATATGAAAGAAAAAGCACAGAAATTTATGAAGAAGGGTAAAGAAATCGTTGAGATGAACGAAAAGGCTATTGATGCCGGTGCTTCCGCTTATGTTAAGATTGATGTTCCTGCTGATTGGGCAAATGCTGTCGATAAAGCGGTTGATGCAAAGACCGAAGGCCCTGCTAAACTTGCTAAGATGGTTGACAGTGTTATGAAACCTGTTGGTCTTATGAACGGTGATGCTCTTCCTGTTTCTGCTTTTGAAGATTATGCTGACGGTACTTTCGAGCAAGGTGCTTCTGCTTATGAAAAGCGTGGCGTTGCCGTTATGGTACCTGAATGGAACAACGAAACATGTATCGGTTGTAACAAGTGTGCATTCGTTTGTCCTCATGCTACAATTCGTCCTTTCGCTCTTAACGATGATGAAAAGGCTAAGGCTCCTTCAACTCTTAAGATTGCTACCAAGGAAAAACTTGTTACAAATAAGGGTTATGCTTATACAATGACTATTTCTCCGCTTGATTGTATGGGATGCGGTGTTTGCGTTGGTGTTTGTCCTACTGCTTCTCTTAAGATGGCTCCGCAGGAAGGTCAACTTACCGAACAGGCTTCGTTCGATTACTGTGTAGCAAATGTAACTGAAAAGGCTGATGTCGCAGGAACTGCTAACATTATCGCTTCTCAGTTCAAGAAACCTTTGCTTGAATTCTCAGGCTCTTGTGCAGGATGTGCAGAAACATCTTATGCCCGTCTTATTACTCAACTTTTCGGTGATAGAATGTATATTTCCAACGCAACAGGTTGTTCTTCAATTTGGGGCGGTCCTGCTGCTACATCGCCGTATACAACTAATGCCGAGGGTCATGGTCCTGCTTGGGCTAACTCACTCTTCGAGGA
>DFHZ01000027.1 GCA_002371985.1 Ruminococcaceae bacterium UBA3710
GCCTTTGTACGGATATCCTTAATTCCAACTATCTCAACAACGGCACGAACTGCACCGCCTGCGATAACACCGGTACCGGGAGCAGCCGGTTTCAAAAGAACTCGACCTGCACCGAACTCACCGATAACTTCGTGTGGAATTGTTGTACCCTTCAAAGAAACCTTAATAAGGTTCTTCTTAGCGTCTTCAATACCTTTACGGATTGCATCCGGAACTTCGCCTGCTTTACCGAGACCAAAACCTACAATGCCGTTTCCGTCGCCTACAACAACAAGTGCTGCAAACTTCATTATACGGCCGCCCTTAACGGTTTTTGATACACGGTTAATCGAAACAACGCGTTCCTGCAAATCTAATGTTGATGCATCAATATTTGTAGCCAAAAGTATTCCTCCTCCTTATTAGAACTTGAGGCCGCCCTCACGGGCACCTTCGGCAAGCTCCTTAACGCGACCGTGATAAATGTATCCGCCACGGTCAAATACAACCTCGCTGATACCCTTTGCTGCGGCGCGTTCTGCTATTTTAAGTCCAACCTTCTTAGCGCCTTCGCAGTTTCCTGCACCTTCACCGAAATCTTTTTCGTTTGAACTTGCTGCTGCGAGAGTAACGCCGTTTTCGTCATCAATAAGCTGGGCGTAGATGTAGCTGTTGGAGCGGAAAACATCAAGACGGGGTCTTGCTGCTGTGCCGGTTATTTTTGAACGAACACGAGCATGGCGTTTAAGTCTTGCTTTGTTAGAATCAATCTTACTAACCATTTTAAAAATACTCCTTTATTACTTCTTAGCACCCTTAGCTGCTTTACCTTCTTTGCGGCGGATATGCTCACCTGCGTACTTGATACCTTTGCCCTTATATGGCTCCGGCGGACGCTTTTTGCGAATATCAGCTGCAAACTGACCAACTAATTGCTTATCAGCACCACTAATGATTACCTGGTTAGGACCCGGTACTTCAATAGTAATACCTGCTATTTCAGGAACGACAACCTGATGTGAAAAACCGAGGTTCATCACAAGGTCCTTGCCCTGCTTTTGTGCACGGTAACCTACACCGTTGATTTCAAGTGTCTTTGAATAACCTTCCGAAACACCTGTTATCATATTTGCAATAAGTGTACGGGTGAGGCCGTGAAGTGCACGGTGTTCCTTATCATCGCTCGGACGGGTAACGATTATTTCATTTCCCTCAACTGCAACGGTGATATCAGAATTAAATTCATAAGAGAGTTCACCTTTGCTGCCCTTAACGGTGATATTGTTGCCGTTGAGTTTAACCTCAACACCGGCAGGAACAGTAATCGGCTTTCTTCCTATTCTTGACATTCCCTTGCACCTCCTTACCAAATGTAAGCGAGAACTTCGCCGCCGACATTGGCGTTACGAGCTTGCTTATCTGTCATAATACCTTTAGAGGTGGAAAGGATTGCTACGCCAAGACCCTTCATTACTCTCGGCATATCCTCAACATTTGTATAAATACGCAGACCGGGCTTTGATACACGGCGAATACCGGTTATAGTCTGCGACTTGTTTTGACCGTACTTCAAAACAATATGAATTACGCCCTGTTTTCCGTCTTCTTCAACGGAAAAACTGCTGATGTAACCTTCATCAAGTAAAATCTGAGCGATTGCTTTCTTTACCTTAGATGCGGGTACATCTACCGAATCGTGTTTTGCTGCAGATGCGTTACGAATTCTCGTAAGCATATCAGCTATTGTATCGGTGATTTGCATACCGTAAACCTCCTTCTAGTAATGGATTTTCCATTACTTAATACCTTACCAGCTTGCTTTCTTTACACCCGGAATCTCGCCTTTGTATGCGAGTTCACGGAAGCATATACGGCAGATGCCGTATTTACGAAGATAAGCATGCGGGCGGCCACAGATTTTGCATCTGTTGTATTCTCTTGTTGAAAACTTAGCAGGACGAGCCTGTCTAACCTTCATAGATGTTTTAGCCATAATTCCTTCTCCTTATCTTGCAAACGGAGCGCCCATAAGGCTTAATAACTCACGAGCTTCTTCATCTGTCTTAGCGGTAGTAACAAATATAATGTCCATACCTCTTACTTTGTCGATTTTATCATATTCGATTTCAGGGAAAATCAACTGCTCTTTAACGCCCATAGCATAGTTGCCACGACCGTCAAATGCGTTAGGATTGATACCTCTGAAGTCTCTAACACGCGGAAGAGCTGCATTGAAAAGTCTATCAACAAATTCATACATCTTTTCGCCACGAAGTGTTACTTTAGCACCGATTGGCATTCCTGCACGGAGCTTAAAGTTAGCAACCGACTTCTTTGCGCGGCATGGTACAGCCTTTTGACCGGTAATTTTACCGAGGTCGGTAATTGCAGCATCAATAACCTTCGAGTTATCTTTTGCTTCGCCGCAGCCTACATTTATAACGACTTTTTCGAGCTTCGGAATCTGCATGACGCTCTTGTAGGAAAACTTAGTCATCAATGCAGGAGCTATTGTTTTCTTGTATTCATTCGACAATGTTGACATATTCAGTCCTCCTCACTCTTAAAAAGTCTCGCCGCACTTTTTGCAAAGGCGGTCTTTTTTGCCATCTTCGTAAATCTTTGTGCCTACTCTGGTGGCTTTTCCGCACTTAGGGCATACAAGCTGTACTTTACAAGCATAGATTGCGCCTTCAGTTTCGATTATTCCGGACGGATCTCCGGCTTTCTTCGGCTTAACATGCTTTTTAACCATATTAAGACCTTCAACTATGACCTTGCCTTCGGATGGGCTAACCTGAAGAACCTTGCCGGTTTTCATTTTTCCACCGCTGGTTTTACGGTCTTTCTTATCACCAGTAAGCAATACTACTGTATCACCGGTTTTAATGTGAAGTTTACTCATATTCCGTTTACCTCCCATTAAAGTACTTCAGGAGCAAGAGATAAAATCTTTGTATATTCATTATCTCTGAGCTCTCTGGCTACTGGTCCGAAAATACGGGTGCCTCTCGGGTTCTTATCATCACGGATAATTACAGCCGCATTTTCATCAAATCTTATATATGTGCCGTCACTGCGACGAAGACCTTTTGCGGAACGAACCACAACCGCCTTTACAACATCGCCCTTCTTAACAGTACCACCCGGAGTGGCTTTCTTTACAGAAGCTACGATGACGTCGCCAATGTTGGCGTACCTCCTTTTGGAGCCTCCAAGTACACGAATGCACATAATTTCTTTTGCACCGGTATTGTCAGCAACCTTGAGGTAACTCTGTTGTTGTATCACAGTGGTTTCCTCCTTGCAGCCAATTACTTAGCCTTTTCGATTATTTCGACTACGCGCCATCTCTTATCTTTTGAGAGAGGTCTTGTTTCCATAATAAGAACTCTATCGCCTACACCGCAGGTGTTGTTCTCATCATGAGCCTTTAATTTAATAGTATTTTTTATAATCTTCTTATAAAGTGGGTGTTTAACATTGTCTTTAATAGCAACTACAACGGTTTTATCCATTTTATCGCTGACAACCAAACCTACTCTTGTTTTACGAAGGTTTCTTTCACTCATCAAAGTTTACCTCCCCTTTTAAGCTTCCGTGCTGTTGGAAGATTCTTTCTCGCTAAGAACAGTCTTAATACGAGCAATATCTTTCTTAACAGCAACTATACGCATGGGATTATCGAGCTGATTGATCGCATGCTGGAAACGAAGGTTGAATAACTCTTCTTTGAGTTTACCTAACTGCTCATTGAGTTCAGGTATTGTATTATCTCTTATTTCCTTTGCATTCATTACTGCTCACCATCCGTTCCCTTTGTAACAAACTTACATTTGATAGGAAGTTTGTTGGCTGCAAGACGCATAGCTTCTCTTGCAAGTTCTTCGCTAACCCCGCCGATTTCAAACATTATACGGCCCGGTTTAACGACTGCTACCCAGTATTCCGGACTACCTTTACCGGAACCCATTCGGGTTTCAGCAGGTTTTTCGGTAATCGGCTTATCCGGGAAAATCTTTATCCAAACCTGACCGCCACGCTTAATGTAACGGGTCATAGCAATACGGGCAGCCTCGATCTGATTGGAAGTAATCCAAGCAGGTTCGAGAGCCTGAAGACCGAAATCGCCATGGCTGACCTTTGTACCTCTTGAAGCGGCACCGGTAAGTCTGCCACGCTGAACTCTACGGTATTTAACACGCTTTGGCATTAACATTATCGGTTACCTCCTCTTCTGGAATTTGTACGACGGTTCTCATTAAGAACCTCGCCTTTATAAATCCAAACCTTAACTCCGATTTTACCGTAGGTTGTATCAGCCTCAGCAAAACCGTAATCAATGTCTGCACGAAGTGTTTGAAGCGGAATAGTACCTTCATGGTAAGATTCGCTTCTTGCAATTTCAGCACCGCCTAAACGACCTGAACATTTTGTCTTAATACCCTTAACACCGAGTCGCATTGCTCTGCCGATGGCAAGTTTCATTGCTCTACGGAAGGATACACGCTTTTCAAGTTGAAGTGCGATATTCTCCGCAACCAACTGAGCGTTTGCATCAGGACTCTTAATTTCAACGATGTTGATTATAACAGGTTTTCCGAGCATAGCCTGGCACTTATCACGGAGTTTTTCGATTTCTGCACCGTTACGGCCGATTACGATACCCGGCTTTGCACAATGGATGTGCAATCTTACTCTCTTTTCATCACGTTCGATTTCAACCTTAGCAACACCGGCAGCAGCAAGTGTCTTTTTAAGGAATTTACGGAGGTTGTAGTCCTCAACCAATGTATCACCGAAGGTGCTTCCATTAGCAAACCAACGTGAGTCCCAGTTTTTAATTACGCCTACACGGAAACCGTGTGGATTAACCTTCTGACCCATAATTTAACCTCCCTTTCTTAAATCTCGCGTTCTTTAAGAACTATGGTAACATGACTTGTTCTCTTTAATATGCGGTGTGCTCTGCCGTGGTCTTTAGCACGAATTCTCTTAAGTGTAGGACCCGGGCAAACTAAACATTCTGCAACATAAAGTTTAGACATATCCATATTCTTTTCTTCTGCATTAGCCATAGCTGAATGTAAAAGCTTCTCTAAATACTCACAAGCAGACTTAGGAGTAAATTTGAGAATAGCCATTGCTTTTTCAGCATTTTGATTGCGGATTAAATCCAAAACAATCTTCACCTTGCGGGGTGAAATACGGGCAAATTTTAATATAGCCCTAGCTTCCATAATTAAACTCTCCTTTCGGCTGCTTACTTACCGGTGGTCTTGGCACCTGCATGACCTTTGAAGGTTCTTGTTGGTGCAAATTCACCGAGTTTGTGTCCAACCATATCTTCGGTTACATAAACCGGAACGTGTTTGCGTCCGTCATGTACCGCAAAAGTATGTCCGACGAAATCGGGGAATATGGTTGACGAACGGCTCCAAGTCTTTAAAACTCGCTTTTCGCCGGATTCATTCATTTCTTTAACTCTTTTGAGCAACACGGGTTGCACATAAGGGCCTTTTTTAATGCTTCTTCCCATTATGAAATCTCCTTTCGCCTGACTTATTTACGACGCTTTACGATGTACTTATCGGTAGCTTTGTTCTTCTTGCGTGTCTTATAACCCAATGTAGGTTTACCCCATGGAGTTACAGGTCCCGGGCGTCCAACCGGTGATTTACCTTCACCACCACCGTGAGGGTGGTCGTTCGGGTTCATTACAGAACCTCTGACTGTAGGTCTCCAACCCATATGACGCTTGCGTCCTGCTTTACCGTAGTTAACATTCGCATGTTCAGGATTTGATACAACACCTACGGTTGCCATACATCTCTCTGAAACATTACGAAGTTCGCCGGAAGGCAAACGCAAAAGTGCCATACCGTTTTCCTTTGCCATAAGTTGAGCCATATTTCCGGCACTACGGGCAAGTTGTGCTCCTTTGCCCGGATAAAGTTCAATATTATGGAGAACTGTACCGACAGGTATATTTGAAAGCGGAAGTGCATTACCCGGTTTAATATCAACATCTGGTCCGCTTATAACTTTATCGCCAACCTTTAAATCCTGCGGAGCAATGATATAACTCTTAACTCCGTCGGTATATTCGATAAGGGCGATAAATGCAGAACGGTTTGGATCATATTCAAGAGTCTTAACCGTAGCTTCAATACCGAAACGATTTCTCTTGAAATCTATGATTCTGTACTTTCTGCGGTTTCCGCCGCCTCTATGGCGAACGGTAATTCGGCCATAACTGTTACGACCGGCATTTTTCTTAATAGTATCAAGCAAACTTCTTTCAGGTGCTACCTTTGACAACTCGGAATAATCCATAGTGGTCATATTACGGCGACCGTTAGTAGTCGGCTTATAATGTTTTATTGCCATTTGTTTCACTCTCCTATTTTGGCTTAGCGAAGCGGTGCATTCCGCTTCATACATCACCGGAAATCCTGTTTGATTTCCAAAAGTTCTCTATTAAAGCAATCCGTCGAAGAACTCGATCGGCTTTGAATCTGGCTTTAAGGTTACTATTGCTTTCTTAAAGGAAGCAGTATAGCCTTCATATCTGCCCATTCTTCTTGCCTTACCACGAACATTGATGGTGTTTACCTTGGCAACGTCAACCTTGAACAACTTTTCAACAGCATCAGCAATTTGATACTTGTTGGCGTCCTTAGCGACCTTGAAGGTGTATTTCTTGTCGGCAATGCCTGACATACTCTTTTCGGTAATAACCGGAGCAATAATGATATCCTGTGCGGTTTTCATTATGCGTACACCTCCTCTATCATCTTGACGGCATCCTTAACGATAACAAGTGTGTCAGCGTTAACGATATCGTAGGTGTTAATTGTATTAACCTGAGCAGCCTTTGCACCTGCAATATTTCTGATTGAGCGAACTGCAAAAGCATTGTTTTCAGGAAGAACAATAAGAACTTTTTTCTTGGCCCCGATTGCATTAAGGCAATCAGCAACTGTCTTTGTCTTATACTCTTCGAGAGCCAAACTGTCGAGAACAATTAAGTCTCCTGTTGCAACCTTATCAGAAAGGGCAGACTTAAGTGCTAAACGACGAACCTTCTTGTTAAGAGAATAAGAATAATCTCTCGGCTTCGGAGCATGTACGATACCGCCGTGTCTCCACTGCGGAGCTCTTGTTGAGCCCTGACGCGCATGTCCTGTACCCTTTTGTCTCCAAGGCTTTTTACCGCCGCCGGAAACTTCTGTACGAGTCAGAGTGGATTGTGTGCCCTGACGCTGATTAGCAAGGTAATTTACAACTGCCATATGCATTACAACGGCATTAACTTCAATACCGAATACTGCATCGCTTAAATCAATCTTGCCTACTTTTTCGCCTGTCATATTAACAACTGCTACATTTGGCATAATTCAAAACACTCCTTCCCTTAGGCTTTAACGCTATCGAAAAGAACTACAATTCCGCCCTTAGGACCGGGAACGGCACCCTTAACAGCGATGATATTCTTTTCAGCATCAACTTTAACAACACTTAAATTTTGAACGGTTACACGCTCATGGCCTAAATGACCTGCCATCTTTTTGCCCTTAAATACTCTTGAAGGGCTGGAACAAGCACCGAGTGAACCACCGTGACGGTGAACAGGGCCTGTACCGTGGGTTTCTTTAAGGCGTCCGAAATTCCAGCGCTTAATAGTACCGGCATATCCTTTACCTTTAGAAGTTCCTCTTACATCAATAGCATCGCCTTCTGCGAATATATCTGCTTTGATAATATCGCCTACATTCATAGCACTCATATCTTCAAAACGGAATTCACGAAGAACTTTTTTGGGAGCCACATCGCCTTTTGCGAAATGTCCCTTCATAGGTTTATTAACCTTTGAAGCCTTAAGATCGCCGAAGCCTATCTGTACTGCTTCATAACCGTCGTTCTCAGCGGTCTTCTTCTGAGAGATTACGCATGGTCCTGCTTCAATAACAGTAACCGGAACGACATTACCGTTTGCATCAAAAAGCTGAGTCATACCGAGCTTCTTGCCAACGATTCCCTTTTTCATTGTTTTTTCCTCCTATTGGTTATTGGTCAGCGGTTTGCTGACATGACCTCTCTGACGCAGATAGTCGAACAACTCAAACATACATATTATATATTAGAGTTTGATTTCGATTTCTACACCAGCGGGGAGCTCAAGACCTGTAAGTGCTTCAACAGTTTTGTTTGAAGGACGGATTACATCGATGAGCCTTTTGTGTGTCCTCATTTCGAACTGCTCACGGCTGTCTTTGTATTTATGAACAGCACGCAAGATGGTTACAACTTCCTTTTCTGTCGGGAGCGGTACCGGACCTGATACCCTCGCACCTGTACGTTTAGCGGTTTCCACTATCTTTTCAGCGGACTGGTCTACAAGCGCATGGTCATAACCCTTAATTCGAATACGGATTTTTTCTTTCACTGCCATGTGAACTTTCGCCTCCTTAATTAGTTGGCGGGCAAAACTTACACCGTGCCGTGTATTTCTTTTCGGCACAATATAAAACCGGCATTGCTGGGGTTTCAGACAATTCCGGACGACGGCTCGCACCGTCGCAGCACACAAATTCGCAAGTATCCTTGTGTGCCATTCCATGTTTTTTCGCCCGGTTTAAAATCGGACATACTCCGCGGAAATTTCCCGACTTAAAGTCGGCCACCTCCCGCATCAACGCATGTATTCACGCCATAATTTCACAGCGTACTTGAGTATATTATCACAGTTTAACAATAAATGCAAGCATTTTTTTACATTTTTTCAAAAATTTTTTCATAGTCTTTTCGGGTTACACTACATATATAATAGGTAGACCATTAAAAATATTGACAAATTATTTTTTTGGTGTATAATATTCATATACTTGTAAAGGCTTTGAGAAAGAAAAGTACCGATTAAAACGAACTTCAGTGAGTTGCGGATAGTGTGAACGCGACAGTAACGCTTTTCGGGAAGAACACTTTTTAGCTGCAATCTGAAAAAGTTTTGCTTTAGTAGGTGCGCCGGAGTGTCGATGCGTTAAAATCGATAACAGTAATTTTGCTGTGAGTTGACCGCTTTTGCGGTAAATCGGGTGGCACCGCGGATATTAAATTAAGCGCCTATTCGTCCTGATAAAAGGAACGAATAGGCGTTATTTTTATTTAGGAGTGTAGAAAAATGAAACACATTGACATTTACGAAATTTTAACTAACAGGGACTTAATATCCACCGAAGTTACCGTTTGCGGTTGGGTAAGAACATCAAGAGATTCTAAAAATATGGCATTTTTGGAGATTAATGACGGTACCACTCTTAAACATTTGCAAATTGTTATTGATAAAGAAAAAATGACCGATATTTCGGAGTTTATGAAACTCGGAACATCCTTAAAAATCGTGGGCGAGGTCGTTGCGTCGGTAGTTGCAAAAGACAGCGTTGAGATAAACGCAAAGTCTATTGAAGTCTTAGGCGTTTGTCCGCCCGAATATCCGCTTCAGAAAAAGAGACATACCCTCGAATATCTGCGTACAATTCCGGCACTAAGGGTAAGAACAAATACCTTTAATGCAGTTTTGAGGGTAAGAAGTATTGTATCCGCATCAATTCACGAATTTTTCCAAGACAGACACTACACATATATTCATACACCGCTCATTACCGCTTCTGACTGCGAAGGTGCCGGAGAAATGTTCAGGGTTACAACCGTAGGTATTGAGGACGGTTTCAAAACTCAGGAAGAGGCTGATGCCGCCGACTTTTTCGGTCGCAGGGCCGCCCTTTCGGTATCGGGACAGTTAGAGGGCGAGGTTGCCGCTATGGCTCTTGGAAAAATCTACACCTTCGGTCCTTCTTTCAGAGCAGAAAAGAGCAATACTCCTCGCCATGTAGCAGAGTTTTGGCATGTTGAGCCCGAAGTGGCATTTGCAGAACTTCCCGACATAATAGAAATTGCCGAAGATTTAATTAAACATATCATAAATACGGTTCTTAAAAAATGTCCCGAAGAATTAAAGTTTTTTGATGCACATTTTGAAAAAGGACTTATTGAAAAATTAACAAATGTTGCAAATAACGATTTTGCTGTTATGACCTACACCGAAGCTATAGAAAAATTAAAGGCTTGCGGAGAGAATTTTAAATATCCGGTAGAGTGGGGTTGCGACCTTATGACCGAACACGAGCGTTATATTTCCGAAGTTATCTGCAAAAAACCCGTTTTCTTAACCGATTATCCGAAAGAAATCAAATCTTTTTATATGAAGCAAAATGCAGACGGAAAAACTGTTGCCGCAACCGACCTTTTGGTGCCCGGCGTCGGTGAGATTATCGGTTGCAGTGAGCGAGAAGCCGACCTTGATAAACTTCTTGAAGCAATGAAGATAAGAGGTATGAATTTATCGGAATATGAAGATTATATTTCTCTTCGCCGATTTGGTTCTGTTCCTCACAGCGGTTTCGGTTTGGGACTTGAAAGAATAATTATGTATGTAACAGGCATACAAAATATCCGTGATGTTATTCTTTATCCGAGAACCGTTGGAAGCATTTCTTGATAAAACTTTTATTTGGAGGTAAGTTATGTTTAAATATTCACCTGTACTTGACATTTTAGAAACTCAAAAAGCAATTCGTGCTTTAAGACATCGTTTTGAAGAATATCTCTGCGATGCGTTAAATCTTACAAGAGCCTCTGCTCCTCTGTTTGTTAAAAAAGGCAGCGGACTAAACGACGACCTTAACGGTGTTGAGCGTCCTGTGGCATTTGATATTCTTGAAACGGGCGAAGATGTTGAGGTTGTTCATTCTCTCGCAAAATGGAAAAGAATGGCACTCGGAAAGTACGGCTTTCCCGTTCATACCGGTCTTTACACCGAAATGAACGCAATAAGGCGAGATGAGATATGCGATGCTATTCATTCGCTTTATGTTGACCAATGGGACTGGGAAAAGGTTATCTTAAAGGAAGACAGAAATGTAGATTATCTTAAAGAAACCGTCAGAAGAATATATGCGGCAGTTGTTGCAACAGCCGACTATATCGAAAGAATTTATCCCGACCTTAAAAACTATTTGCCGAGAAAAATTCAGTTCATAACTACATACGAACTTGAAGACAAATATCCCGATTTGACACCGAAACAAAGAGAAGATGCTATTGCCAAGGAATACGGTGCAGTCTTTCTTATGCAAATCGGCGGAAGACTTAAAAACGGACAAAAACACGATGGCAGAGCCCCCGATTACGATGACTGGACCTTAAACGGAGACATAATTGTATATAACAAAATTACAGAAAAGGCTTTTGAAATATCATCAATGGGCATTCGTGTTGATAAAGACTCTCTTGTTCGCCAATTAAAAGCAGAGGTCAAAGAAGAAAGGCTTGAACTTCCATTCCATAAAGCACTTATGAATGACGAACTTCCTTTGTCAATAGGCGGAGGTATCGGCCAGTCAAGATTATGTATGCTACTGCTTCAAAAAGCACATATCGGCGAAGTGCATTCTTCAGTTTGGCCGCAAAGTCAGATTGATTACTGCAAAGAAATAGGTGCTGTTTTACTCTGATACAAAAATTTAACAGGAGAAAATTTATGAAACTAATCGAAAACCAGACATACGATGTTGAACGAGCCCTATACAATTTATGCGATACGCAGGTTAAAAACTGTATTTTTGCAGGACCGGCAGACGGCGAATCGGTCTTAAAAGAAACGAGAGATATTTTAGTTGATAGTTGTTCGTTTTCATTAAGATACCCTGTTTGGCATGCCAAAAATTACAGCATTAAAAACTCAAAAATGGACGATAAAACAAGGGCGGCAATTTGGTACTGTGATGACGGCGTTATTGAAAATTCTTCGCTTTACGGTGTTAAAGCCGTCAGAGAATGCAACAGAACCGAAATAAGAAATTGCGATATAGTATCGCCGGAATTTGGTTGGAAAACAAATCAGACTAAAATAGAAAACAGTTCTCTTGTATCGGAATATGTTTTCTTTGATTCAAATGATATTACCGTAAAAGGGCTTGACTTCAAAGGCAAATACTCTTTTCAGTATACAAATAATGTAGTTATAGAAAATTCTAATCTTGATACAAAAGATGCCTTTTGGCACTCGAAAAATGTAACGGTTAAAAATTCTGTGGTAAAGGGAGAATACCTTGCTTGGTTTTCCGACGGACTGACACTTATAAACTGCAAAATAATCGGCACTCAACCTCTTTGTTACTGCAAAAATCTTACGCTTATTGACTGCGAAATGACCGATTGCGACCTATCTTTTGAGTATTCTGATGTTTCGGCAACCGTAAAAGGTCATATTGATTCGGTTAAGAATCCGCATTCCGGAAAAATTGTTGCAGATACAATCGGAGAGATTATTCTTGAAGACTCTATTATGGAAAGCAAAGCAGAAATTTTAACCCGTCAATCAGAAAAAAGCGACTCAAATTAAGGGGATAAAGCGAGTTCGCTTAAAATATCAAAGGGGATAAATCAATGATAATTTGTGTGGTATGCGATGTTCTCGGGGAAGCAAATAACGGAACATCCATTGCGGCAATGAATCTTATAAACAGTTTACGGGAAAAGGGACACACCGTCCGCGTTGTATGTCCGGACAGCGAACATAAAGGTAAACCCGATTACTATATTGTTCCATCCCTCGGGTTAGGACCTCTTAAAAAATATGTTCAGAAAAACGGTGTTGTTATAGCAAAACCGTCTAAGCGTATTCTGAAAGAAGCATTTGACGGTGCCGACCATATACATATTATGATGCCTTTTATGTTGGGATGTGCGGCTGTTAAAATGGCGAAGAAACAGGGACTTTCCGTTACTGCGGGATTTCACTGTCAGGCAGAAAATTTCACAAGCCATATTTTTATGAAGAATAACAAATTGGCAAATTATTTGACCTACAAGGTTTTTTATCATTTTTGTTATAAAAATGTTGATGCCGTTCATTATCCGTCGCAATTTATACACGATGTGTTTGAACATTACGGCGGAAAAACAAACGGCTGGGTAATTTCAAACGGGGTCAATAAGCAGTTCAGACCTTTAAATATCGACCGCCAGAAAGAATTTACCGGCAAAAAAGTAGTTTTATTTACAGGTCGATACAGTAAAGAAAAATCTCATACCGTTCTTATCGATGCCGCTAAAAAGAGCAAGTATGCAGATAATATTATGCTTATATTTGCAGGTGAGGGACCTTTAAAAGCAAAACTTATTAAACGCAGTAAAGGACTTGCCAATCCCCCGATTTTCAAATTTTTCTCACGGGAAGAATTAGTCCGCATAATCAACAATGCCGACCTTTATGTTCACCCTGCCGAAATAGAAATTGAAGCCATAGCCTGCCTTGAAGCAATTTCTTGCGGACTTGTGCCTGTTATATCCGATTCGCCACGCAGTGCAACAAGGTATTTCGCCAAAGACGAAAAAAATCTGTTTCCTTGCAACGATTCGACCGAACTTGCTAACCGTATTGATTATTGGTTAGACCATCCTAAGGAAAAAGAATTGCGTAGGCAAGAGTATCTTGACTATACTAAAAAGTTTGACTTTGACGAATGTATGAACAAAATGGAAGAAATGATTATAAAGACTAATGCTGACAAAAAAGCGGTGGGTTAACTATGGCAAAAAAGATTATTTATTACGACGATACCAAAAATGACGATTTTGCCGACAACGGACTTAAAGCCAAGACCGTTCCGCCCGATTTTCCGTTTGCTATACATAATCCGGTTTGGGCAGTTTTAGAATTTATACTTTACAGACTTATTGCAACACCGTTAGTTTGGCTAATCGGAAAAGTCGGCTTTGGGCTTAAAATAAAAGACCGCAAAAATCTTCGCAGTCTTAAAGGTACGGGATATTTTCTTTACGGCAACCATACGCAAAGTATGATGGACGCTTATACTCCTTCGTTACTTGCTTTTCCAAAGCATATTCATATAATAACAGGTCCCGAAGCAGTTTCGGTGCCCGTTCTCAGAAGTGCGGTGCAAATTCTCGGCGGAATTCCGCTGCCGGGCACCGTAAGCGGTTACCGTTCTTTTTTAGATGCACTTCACTTACGAATAAAACAAAACCGAGCCATTGCGATTTATCCGGAAGCACATATCTGGCCGTGGTATACGGGTATTCGTCCTTTTTCGGACGGCAGTTTTACATACCCCGTTCGTGAAAATGTACCTGTTATAGCGTATGTAACAACCTATCGTAAACGCAAGATTTTTAAAAATCTTTGGCCGTGCATAACAGTAAGAATTTCAAAGCCGTTTTATCCCGATACTACCCTATCCCCTCACGAAGCAAAGAAGAAACTCAGAGACCAAGTATATGAATTTATGTGCAAAACGGCAAACAATCCCGAAAACTACGCATACTATGAGTATAAATTCAAAGATAATGCTAAAATTTGATAAGATATATAAAAACCCTCCGCTGAAAATAACAGCGGAGGGTTTTTATATCTTATAATTATTTATCGTGTTTCTTGAATGGTTTATGAGGTTTTCTTCTCGGCTCTTCGTCGGCACCGTCTTCTACAACTGCACCGTTTACCTCAACCAAAGCGTCTCTTCTTGAAAGGTTAATTCTGCCTTGGTCGTCAATTTCAGTAACCTTAACGATTACCTGGTCGCCGACAGCGACAACATCCTCGACCTTGTCCACTCTCTTGACATCAAGTTTTGAAATGTGAACAAGACCTTCTTTGCCGGGAGCGATTTCAACGAAAGCACCGAATGTCATAAGACGGGTAACCTTACCGGAATATATACCGCCGATTTCAGGGTCGTTCGCAATAAGTTCGACAATAGAGATAGCCTGTTTAGCCTTATCGGTGTCAAGACCCGATACAAATACTCTGCCGTCCTCTTCAATGTTAATGGTGCATTCGCACTGCTCTTGAATAGACTGAATAACCTTGCCCTGCTTACCGATAACATCACCGATTTTATCGGGTGAAATAGCGGTTGTAAGCACCTTAGGTGCATATTTTGAAAGTTCTGTTCTCGGAGCAGGAATACATTTAAGCATAACCTCGTCAAGAATATAATCTCTCGCCTTGTGAGTTTTTGCAAATGCTTCCTTAATAATTTCCGGAGTAAGACCGTGAACTTTTAAGTCCATCTGAATTGCGGTGATACCTTTATGAGTACCTGCAACCTTAAAGTCCATATCGCCGTAGAAATCTTCAAGACCTTGAATATCAACCATTGTCATAAAGTCGCCGTAAACACCGTCATCGCCTGTAATAAGACCGCAGGAAATTCCGGCAACAGGTGCCTTAATCGGAACACCGGCAGCCATAAGAGCCAATGTTGAACCGCATATAGAGCCTTGGGATGTAGAGCCGTTTGAGGATAAAACTTCCGATACTACACGAATGGCATAAGGGAACTCTTCAACCGAAGGAATTACAGGGACCAATGCTCTTTCGGCAAGGGCACCGTGTCCGATTTCTCTTCTGCCCGGTCCTCTTGACGGTTTTGTTTCGCCTACCGAATATGACGGGAAATTATAGTGGTGAATATAACGCTTTTGAACATCTTCGTCAAGTCCGTCAAGTTTTTGGGCTTCACTTACAGGAGCGAGTGTTGCAACAGAAAGAACCTGAGTTTGTCCACGGGTAAACATACCCGAGCCGTGAGTTCTCGGCAACAAATCTATCTGAGCATTAAGAGGACGGATTTCGTCAATTCCTCTGCCGTCTACACGCTTATGCTCGTCCTTAAGCCATGCACGGACAACATGCTTTTGAACAAGATACATAATCTCGTCAAGTTTTGCTTCGTTGCCCTCAAATCTCTCGTCAAACTTAGCATGAACTGCATCGTAAATCGGGAGAAGTGCCGCATCACGAACATTTTTATCGTCTGTATCAAGTGCCTTTTTAACATCTTCAATGCAGAATTCTTCAATTTCTGCCAAGATTTCGGGATCGGGATCGCTTGACTCAAATGTAAACTTTTCTTTGCCTATTTCGGCTACAATTCCGTTTATAAATTTAACGATTTCCTTATTTACTTCATGACCTGCCATAATGCAGTCAAACATAAGGTCGTCAGGAATTTCGTTACCACCTGCTTCAATCATTGCAACGAGGTCGGCAGTAGAAGAAACGGTTAAAGTAAGGTCGGTTTTTGCTCTGTCTTCAAGACCAGGGTTGATAACAATTTTTCCGTCAACAAGACCGACACTTGTAGAGGCTATCGGACCGTCCCACGGAATATCCGATACTGCGATAGCGGCGGAAACACCGATAGCGGCAGTAATTTCGGGTGAACAATCGGGGTCAACAGACATAACTGTTGCAACAACCGAGCAATCGTTTCTCATATCCTTCGGGAACAAAGGACGAATAGGTCTGTCAATACAACGGGAAGCAAGAATAGCCTTTTCGGTAGCCTTGCCCTCTCTTCTCTGGAAAGAGCCGGGGAAACGACCTACTGCATACATTTTTTCCTCATAGTCAACAGAAAGCGGGAAAAAGTCAACTCCCTCACGGGGCTTTGAAGAGGCAGTAACGGTACAAAGAACGCTTGTCTCACCGTAAGATGCTAAAAAAGCGGCATTTGCAAGTCCTGCCATTTTGCCGGTTTCAAGTTTAAAGGGTCTGCCGGCGATGGTGGTTTCATAAACCTTGTAGTTTTCAAACATACGAAAAATCTCCTTTTTATTTATATTAAGACAGAGGTTTTTCGGTTAGCAATAAAGCCAAGACTTAAAAATATTTAAGCCCTCGATTTACCGCTAAACAACAAAAAATCGTCTGCCTTTTTGCCAAATCTAAATAAAAAGCAAACCGAGAACAGCCCCGGTTTGCTTTATTCTGAACTTACTTACGAAGTCCGAGTTTCTTAATAATAGCACGGTATCTTTCGATATCTTTCTTCTGAAGATAAGCAAGAAGGTTTCTTCTATGACCTACCATTTTTAAAAGTCCACGGCGGGAATGATGGTCCTTTTTATGAACCTCAAGGTGAGCATTAAGTTCGTTGATACGGTTTGTAAGAAGAGCAATCTGAACTTCCGGAGAACCGGTATCCCCCTCGTGGATAGCAAAATCAGCCATAATCTGGGCTTTCTTTTCTGCTGTCATTTCGTTTTCACTCCTTTAAGATAAATCGTCCGCCGTATTCCGAGCAAAGGGCCTTGAGTGATCCGTCAAAACGGCAGTCGCCAAAAGCACAGAATGCGGTAGCGAATGTTATTATAGCACACATAATCAAAAAAGTAAAGCATTATTTTAAACACAACAAAAATGACGGTAAATTTATAATATTGACGAATAATGACAACTAAAAACAGTTGATAAAACTCAAAAATTATGTTATTATAATATGAATTGTTATGTTAATATAATTATTATATTATAAAAGGGTGGTGTTATCTCTATGGCTGATAACCGTCCTATCGGGGTTTTTGACTCGGGGCTCGGCGGTCTTACCGTTACAAAAGAGATAATAAAACTATTGCCGAATGAAGATATAGTCTATTTTGGTGATACCGGTCGTGTGCCTTACGGTACAAAGGGGCCGGAAACGATAAAAAAATACGCTTTGGATGACGAAAAGTTTTTACTTTCAAAAGATGTTAAACTTATTGTTGCCGCTTGCGGAACGGTGTCTTCCGTCGCATCAGATACTGCCGAAAACTTACCCGTCCCGTTTATCGAGGTTATTTCAAACTCGGTATTATCGGCTATAAAGGCGACTAAAAATAAAAGAATCGGAGTTTTGGCAACGGGTGCGACAATCAAAAGCGGGAAACATAAAAGTTTAATTCTTGAAAAACTGCCTAATGCTACCGTAATAGAGGTCAGCGGAACACTTTTAGTCCCTATCGTAGAAGAGGGCTTTATCGAAGACGGCAACCCGATTTTAAAAGAGGCTGTTAAGATTTATACCAAAAAGTTTAAAGAAGAAAATGTGGACACAATAATATTAGGTTGCACACATTTTCCCCTCGTATGCGATGCGATAAAAAAAGAGATGGGCGAAAATGTAACCCTTATAAATATGGGCGAAACTGCCGCAAAAGCAACAAAAGAAAAACTCGAAGAACTCGGTATTTTAAACCCGTCAGGCGGAAAACATAAATTCTATGTTTCCGATAAGGGTGCGACATTTGAAAAAACTGCTTCTGTCCTTTTAGGTGAAAATGTTGACAGCAGCAATGTAGAAACGGTAGACATAAACAAAATATGAAAAATGTTAAAATAAAGATTTCAAGCACCCAGGGTATCGAAAACGATACAAATTCCATAAAGCAATTTTATTTTGGTGAATTTGAAAAAACCGAGAAAGGTTTTTCCATTAAATATACCGACGGAAAATCTGAAGAAAAAACCGAAACGGTAATTTTTGTAGACCGGAATAAAATTGCTACGATAAAAAGAAGCGGTGCTAATTCTTCCAAACTTATTATAACTGAAAATATCCGAAATGAATGCAGGTATATAACACCGGCGGGAGAACTTATTTTAGGTATTAAAGGAGAACGGATAAGTTATCTTTTAACCGCTTCCGGCGGAGAAATAAATCTTTGCTATACAATAGACCAAAGTAATACACCAATAAGCAAAAACGAAGTAAAAATAGAAATAAAAGAGGTTTAAAAATGTCAATTCTCGTAACAAAAGCAAAAGAGCAAATTGAGAAAACAATTAAAGATGCCATAGGAAATGCCGTCAAAACCGGCGGACTTAAAGAATACGACACTCTGCCGAAGTTCACTATTGAAACACCGGCAAACAGAACGCACGGCGACTATGCCGTAAATGTTGCTCTCGTTTGTGCAAAAACATTTGCAAAAGCCCCAAGAATGATAGCCGAAACTATTTTGGAAAATGCAAATTTTGAGGATACATATATTGACCGGGCAGAAATTGCAGGTCCCGGTTTTATCAACTTTTTCTTAAATGACGACTATTATGCCGATATTGTCCGTGATGTAAACGAAAAGGGAGAAAACTACGGAAAGAGCGATTTCGGCAAAAACAAGAGAATACTTGTTGAATTTGTATCCGCTAACCCGACAGGTCCTATGCACATAGGTAATGCAAGAGGCGGTGCGCTCGGCGACTGCTTGGCGGCGGTTTTAGAGGCGGCAGGTTACTATACCGAAAGAGAATTTTACATAAATGACGCAGGAAATCAAATAAACAAATTTGCATTATCGCTTGATATTCGTTACCGCCAACTTTTCGGCGATAAGCAGGAAATGCCCGAAGACTCATACCACGGAGAAGACATTATAAATCACGCAAAAAGTTTTGCCGAAAAATTCGGTGACAGTTTCATTTCAAAATCCGAAGAAGAGAGAAAAAAGGCTCTTGTTGATTTTGCTCTCCCGAAAAATATAGAGGGTCTTAAAAACGACCTTAAAAAATACCGCATAGAGTACGATACCTGGTTCAAAGAAAGTTCTCTTCACGAAAACGGCGAAGCAAAGAGAATAATCGAACTTTTAAAATCAAGCGGATACACCTACGAGCAGGACGGTGCGTTATGGTTTAAGGCTACCGATTTCGGTTGCGACAAGGACTTTGTTTTAATAAGGGCAAACGGTTTCCCGACATACATTGTTCCGGATATTGCTTACCACTACAACAAGTTGGAGATAAGAAAATTCGATAAAGCCATTGATGTTTTAGGTGCCGACCACCACGGATATGTTCCCCGTCTTAAAGCCGCTTTAACAGCTTTAGGTGTTGACGCTAACCGCCTTGATGCGGTTTTGATGCAGATGGTTCGTTTAGTAAGGGACGGAGAGGTTATCAAAGCATCAAAACGTTCAGGTAAGGCAATAACTCTTGTAACCTTGCTTGACGAAGTGCCGATTGATGCCGCAAGATTTTTCTTTAATCTCAAAGAGCCAAACAGTCATTTTGACTTTGACCTTGACCTTGCAGTAAGCGAGTCTAATTCAAACCCCGTTTATTATGTTCAGTATGCCTATGCGAGAATTTGCAGTATTATAAGAAATCTCGAAGCAGAGGGAATTAAGTATCAAGACTGCAAAAATGACGAATTAAAACTTTTAAAAACACCCGAAGAGAGAGAACTCATAATTCATCTTTCGCAGTTTACCGGTGAGATTATCCAATCGGCATTAAACTATGACCCGGCAAGAATAACACATTATGTTACGGAACTTGCAACAAAATTCCATAAATTCTATGCTGTATGCCGTGTTAAAGACAACGACAGGGAACTGACCCTTGCCAGACTTAATCTTTGCAAGGCTACCGCAACAACTATAAAAAATGTTCTTAATATGCTTAAAATTGAAGCACCGGAAAAAATGTAAAAGGAAGTAATTTTTATTATGAAAATCGACAATCGTAATCTTACAATGGTTATGGACCTTTACGAACTGACAATGGCAAACGGTATCTTTGCAGGTGAAAACAAAGATACAATAACCTACTTTGATATGTTTTTCAGAAGGGTCCCCGACAATGGCGGTTTTGCCATTATGGCAGGTATTGAACAGTTAATTGACTATCTTAATAACCTACATTTTGACGATGATGACATTGAGTATCTCGAAAATCTGCATTTATTCTCGGCTGATTTTATAGATTATCTTCGTAATTTCAAATTTTCTTGCGATGTATGGGCTGTTCCAGAGGGTACACCTATCTTTCCGCAAGAGCCGATTGTTACCGTAAGAGGTCCGGCTATGCAGGCAATGATGGTTGAAACTATGCTGCTTCTTACCGTAAATCATCAATCTCTTATTGCTACAAAGACCAATAGAATAGTTACCGCAGCAGACGGTCGCCCCGTTATGGAATTCGGTGCAAGAAGGGCTCAGGGTCCCGATGCCGCATATTACGGTGCAAGAGCCGCAATTATAGGCGGCTGCGTCGGAACATCTGATATTAAAACTGCCAAAGATTACGGCGTTATAGCATCGGGAACAATGGCTCACTCTTGGGTACAGTTATTCCCCGACGAGTATACGGCTTTTAAAACCTATGCCGAACTGTACCCTGACAGTTGTTTGCTTTTGGTTGACACCTACAATGTAATAAATTCGGGACTTCCTAATGCTATAAAGGTATTTAACGAGGTGTTGGCTCCGCTTGGAAAACGCCCGTTAGGTATCCGTATCGACAGCGGAGATATTACATATATTTCTAAAAAGGCGAGAAAAATTCTCGATGATGCGGGTTATCCCGACTGTAAAATTTGCGTTTCAAACTCGCTTGACGAATATCTAATCAGGGATATGATTTTTCAGGGTGCAAAGGTTGACAGTTACGGTGTAGGCGAACGACTTATAACCGCTTCAAGCGAAGCAGTTTTCGGCGGAGTTTACAAACTTGCGGCAACCGAAAAAGACGGAGTTGTTACCCCGAAAATCAAAATCAGCGAAAACACCGCCAAAATTACATTGCCGGGTATTAAAATTCCTTGGAGACTGTATGACAGAAAAACCGGCAAGGCTATCGCCGATGTTATAACACTTAATCACGAAAAAATTGACGATAGTGAACCTTACGAGATTTTTGACCCCGTTTATACATGGAAAAGAAAAACCGTTACCGACTTTGTCGCCAAAAAACTTCAAGTTCAGATTTTTAAGGGCGGTAAACAGGTTTATTCTTCTCCGTCATTAAAGGAGATTGCAAAATACAGAGAAGAGGCTGTCGGCTCGTTATGGGACGAAGTTAAGAGGTTTGAAAAACCGCATAACTATTATGTTGATTTATCAGAGGACCTTTGGAATTTAAGGAATGACCTGCTTAACGAACATTCCTCAAAAGGAGAATAACAATGAAAAAATTTGTTTGTTTGCTTTTAGCCGTTTCTTTTATACTCTGCCTTGTAGCCTGTAAAGAAGACAAGGTTAAAACCGACAGTGTTGATATTTCATACTATGCAAATTTAGGGCAGATACCCGAATGCGATTATAAACTCGGTCAATCGGCTCTTGAAGTTGCCGAAGAATTAAAGGCAAAAGCAGAAAAAGAAGATGCTTCGGAAGAAGATTTTTGCGAGGTTATCGAGGGCGAAACCGTAACAAAAATCATAACATCCGATACCCACTATATTTATAAGAAAAACGAAACCGAGATTTCAAAAATAGTCGTATTTAATACAGTTTACGGCTTTGACCTCGGAACTGATTTAGAAAAGATTAAAAAATCTCAGGAAGCGTATGACAAAATCGGTGAGGAAATTTCTTTATCCGAAGAAGAAGCAAGAGATTTTTCGGGCAACGAATATTGCACATATCTTAAATTTGATTTTGAAAAATCAACCGTTATTTTCGCCTTTGAGGACAATGCCCTCTTTGGTGCAGAAATTAAATCTAAATAAAGGAAATACTTATGTCAGCATTAGAAAATATAAACTTACTCGAAAGTCTTCCGGTTTTACCTTTAAGAGGTCTTGTTATGTTCCCCGGAATGATTTTAAGCGTAGATGTAGGTCGGTCAAAATCAATCAAAGCAATCAATTTTGCTACTAATACCGAATCTACAATTTACGCCGTAACTCAAAGGAACATAATTGACGATTTTCCGAAGCAAAAAGACCTCTACTCGGTAGGTTGCATTTGCAGGGTTAAACAGGTTGTCAAGGTCGGAAATGAAATCAAGGTAATGCTTGAGGGTTTAACACGGGCAAAACATCATTCTTTTTTTGATAACGGAAATCATTATGTTTCAAAAGTTGAGGAACTTTCAGAGACCGAAACAAAAAACAGACCTATATACATTGAAACCTTAAACCGTCGTCTTCATAACGAGTTTATGCGGTATGCAGAAGTCGCAAACGGACTTCCTGCCGATATTATAAAAACCGTTATGACTAACAATAATTTAGGCTTTATTTCCGATTATATCGCATTCAGCATAAATGCTCCGTTTGACGATAAGCAGTATGTTTTAGAGCAGTTGAATATCGTAAACAGAGCCAAGATAACAATGGAACTTTTGTCAAAAGAGCGGGAAATCTGTAAAATCGACAACAAAATTCTTGATAAAACAAGAAGAAACATTGACGAAAACCAAAAAGAATACTATCTTAAAGAGCAAATGAGGGTCTTGTCCGACGAACTTTACGGAAGCGACGAATCGGACGAGATAGACAAGTATTTTGAAGCGGTCGAAAAACTTAATGCAGACGAAGATGTAAAGAAGAAAATAAGGCAGGAAATTATAAAACTTTCAAAAATGCCTCAGGGTGCTCACGAAGGTACAGTTCAGCGGGGTTGGCTCGACCTTTGCCTCTCTCTTCCCTTTAATAACTATACCGAAACCAAGGTTGATGTTTTAAAGGCACAAAAGATTTTAGACCGTGATTTTTACGGTATGAACAAGGTAAAAAACCGTATAACCGAAATGTTGTCGGTTTATGCTCTTTCCCCTGATATTACAGGTCAGATTATATGTCTTGTAGGTCCTCCGGGAGTGGGAAAAACATCTATCGGCAAGACTATTGCCGAATGTATGGGCAGAAAATTTTGCAGAATTTCTTTGGGCGGAATGCACGACGAAGCCGAGATAAGAGGACACAGAAAAACATATATAGGCTCAATGCCCGGTAAAATAATCAATGCCATCAAGCAGTGTGAAACCTCTAACCCCCTTATTTTGCTTGACGAAATAGATAAATTGGCAAATGATTATAAAGGCGATCCCGCTTCGGCTTTACTTGAAGTTTTAGACCCCGAACAGAATAAGAATTTCACCGATAATTTCCTCGAAATACCTTATAATCTTTCAAAGGTTGTATTTATCACAACTGCCAACTCTCTTGATACTATCCCCTCTCCTCTTCTTGACAGAATGGAAGTGATTGAACTTGAAGGATATACAAGAGAAGAAAAGTTCAATATTGCTAAAAGGCATTTGGTAAAAAGACAACTTTCCGCCCACGCATTAAGCGGTAAACAATTAAAAATAACCGACGGTGCTTTGTACGGTCTGATTGATTTTTACACAAGAGAAGCGGGAGTCCGCAAACTTGAGCGTACCATAGCCTCGCTTTGTGCAAAAATCGCAAAGAAAATTGCCACTAAAGAGGTTTCTTCTTTTACGGTTAAGGAAAGCGACCTTGTTGAACTTTTAGGCAAACACAAATATAAACCCGAAGTAATCCTTCAAAATGACGAGGTCGGCATTATAAACGGTCTTGCGTGGACAAGGGTTGGCGGTGAAATTATGCAGATGGAAGTCGCTGTTCTTGACGGTACTGGTAAAATTGAACTTACGGGGAATCTCGGAAATGTTATGAAAGAATCGGCGGCGGCAGCCGTTACATTCGTAAGAGCAAATGCCGAAAAATACGGCATCGCAACCGACTTTTACAAAACAAAGGATATTCATATCCATGCTACCGAATCGGCAGTTCCGAAAGACGGTCCGAGTGCCGGTGTTACAATTACAACTGCCCTTGTTTCGGCCCTTACAGGCAGAGAAATAAGAAGAGATGTTGCTATGACCGGCGAGGTTACAATAAGGGGCAGGGTTCTGCCGATAGGCGGACTAAAAGAAAAGGCAATGGCTGCCTATACCGGCGGTGTTAAAACGGTGTTTATACCGGCAGAAAACATACCCGATATTGACGATGTCGATAAAACCGTACGGGATAACATAACATTTATCCCCGTTTCAAGGGTAGAGGATGTTATAGACGGTGCTTTAGTTTCTGTAAATGCGGAGCCTAAGAAACCGATTTACATAGAAACCGCAAATACCGTGAATAACCAAAAGAGGATTTGCAAATGAATTTAAACAATGCAGTTTTTGAAGCCGCTTTCGGCACTGCTAATCAGTTACCGCCGTCAGATTTGCCGGAATACTGCTTTTCGGGTCGCTCAAATGTCGGCAAATCTTCCCTTATAAATAAAATTCTCGGAAGAAAGTCGATAGCAAGGGTAAGTTCAACACCCGGAAAAACAATTACCGTAAATTTTTATAAGGTGGATAATATTCGCCTTGTTGATTTGCCGGGTTACGGATATGCAAAGGTGAACTATGCCGAAAAAGAGCGTTGGTCTGACCTTATGGAAACATATTTTAATTCGGGCAGAAATATCAGTCTTGTTTTTCAACTTATAGATATGCGGCACAGTCCGTCTGAATTTGATGTTTCAATGCTTGAATTTTTAAAAGGGTATAATGTGCCTTATGCTATCGTGCTTACAAAATGCGATAAACTTAATAAATCGGAATTTGAAAAGCAACTTGTAAGCATTAAGAATTTTTTGGGCGAACTTGCTTTAAATGTGCCTGTTATTCCGTTTTCTGCACTAAAAAGCATAGGCGTAGCCGAGATAAAAGAACTTATAGGATAAATTTATGAAAAAAATAACATCGCTTAGTATGGCAATTATTTGCCTGCTTCTGATAGGTTGTAACGAAAAGCCGAAAAACTTAAAATCTTCGAGGTTTATGCTCGATACCATAGTTACCCTCGATATAAACTGCGACCAAAAAACTCTCGAAGAGGCTTTTTTGCTATGCGAAAAATACGAAAACCTGCTTAGCAAAACCAGAAAAAACAGCGATGTTTATAAACTTAACAATGCGAACGATTATATAACCGTATCAAAAGATACCATAAAAATAATAAAGCGTTCAGTTTACTTTTCGGGGCTTTCGGGAGGACTTTTTGATATAACAATCTGCCCTGTTACCAATCTTTGGGACTTTGAGGGTACTACTCTTCCCGACCGAAAAGAAATTGAAGAAGCCATAAAAAATGTAAACTACGAAAGAATAAAAACAGACGGCGAAAAGGTATTTTTGAACGGCACGGAAATCGACCTTGGCGGAATTGCAAAGGGCTATATTGCCGATAAACTTCTTTCGTTTTTTAAAGAAAAAAATGTTGCCGACGGGATAATAAATTTAGGCGGTAATGTTATCGTCTTCGGGGACAAAGAAAAATCGGTAGGCATAGCAAAACCGTTTAGCGAAAACGAAATAGTTGCCAAGGTGAAACTTAAAAACAAATCTATCGTAACATCAGGTACATACGAGCGTTTTATAAAAATTGACGGTAAAATTTACCATCATATTTTAGACCCCAAAACGGGTTACAGTTGCGAAACCGACCTAAACAGTGCAACTGTTATAGGCGATACTTCTCTTGACCTCGATGCACTTTCAACGATTTGTATTTTATTAGGGAAAGAAAAGGCAACCAAACTGATAGAGCAAACCGAGAATACCGAAGCCGTATTTATAGACAAGCAAGGAAAACTTACCTATACCAAAGGTTTAAAATATAAAGACAATACTTTTTATTTGTGAGGTTATGAAAAATGGGACTACTTAAAGCCGTTTTCGGCAGTTACAGCGAGAGAGAATTAAAAAGAATTAAACCTACTCTTCAAAAGGTTTTATCTCTCGAAGACGAATATAAGCAACTGACCGATGAACAACTTAAAAATAAAACAAACGAATTTAAAGAAAGATATAATAACGGAGAAACTCTTGATTCTTTGCTTCCCGAGGCTTTTGCCGCTTGCAGAGAGGCAGGAGACAGAGTTCTTGGTATGCGACACTTCCCCGTTCAGATTTTAGGCGGTATAGTTTTACATCAGGGAAGAATTTCCGAAATGAAAACCGGTGAAGGTAAAACCTTAGTTGCTACCCTGCCGGCATATCTCAATGCAATCTCCGGCAAAGGCGTTCATATTGTAACGGTAAATGATTACCTTGCCAAGCGAGATTCCGAATGGATGGGAAAACTTTACCGTTTTATGGGTCTTTCGGTAGGACTTATTATCCACGGAATGACTAACGAGGACAAAAGAGCCGCTTACAATGCCGATATTACCTACTGCACCAACAATGAACTCGGCTTTGATTATCTTCGTGATAATATGGTTATTTATAAGGAAGACAAAGTTCAGCGAGGACATAATTTTGCAATTGTGGACGAGGTTGACTCTATCCTTATCGACGAAGCGAGAACTCCGCTTATTATTTCCGGTCAGGGCAAGGCTGCAACCGACCTTTATTCAAAAGCAAATGCCTTTGCTTTATCGCTTAAAATGGTTAAGGTAAAAGAAATGGACGATAAGGCAACCGACGAAGATGTAAACTATGACGGCGACTATGTTGTAGACGAAAAAGCGAGAACCGCTACTCTTACACCGAGCGGTGTTGAAAAGGCAGAAAAATATTTTGGTATTGAAAATCTTAACGATACATCAAATATAGAAATAGCCCATCATATTACACAGGCAATTCGTGCTCACGGTATTATGAAAAGGGATGTTGACTATGTTGTAAAAGACGGAGAGGTTATAATTGTCGACGAATTTACCGGCAGACTTATGTTCGGAAGAAGATACAACGAAGGTCTTCATCAGGCTATTGAAGCAAAAGAGGGCGTTAAGGTTGCAAAAGAATCTAAAACTCTTGCTACTATCACTTTCCAGAACTTCTTCAGACTTTATAACAAACTTTCGGGTATGACGGGTACTGCTATGACCGAGGAAGCGGAATTTCAAGAAATATACAAACTTGATGTTATAGAAATTCCGACGAATAAACCTCTTATTAGGGTTGACGAAAACGATGTTATCTACAAAACCGAGCAAGGCAAATATAAAGCCGTAATTGACCGAATTATCGAATGCAATAAAAAAGGCCAGCCGGTTTTGGTAGGTACAGTTACAATAGAAAACTCTGAACTTTTATCTAAACTTCTTAAAGCACACGGCATTAAACATAATGTTTTAAATGCTAAACACCACGAAAAAGAAGCAGAGATAATCGCTCAGGCAGGTCAACCTTTTGCGGTTACCATTGCAACTAATATGGCAGGCCGCGGTACCGATATTATGCTTGGCGGTAATGCAGAATATTTAGCAAAATCAGCACTAAGACACGACGGTCTTAGCGAAGAAATGATTTTAGAGGCTACGGGATTTGGCGAAACCGACGATCAGGAAATTATCAAAGCCCGTGAAAAATTCAAAGAGTATTATAACAAATTCAAAGAGGAAATTGCTCCCGAGGCAGAAAAAGTAAGAAACGCAGGGGGACTTTGCATAATCGGTACTGAAAGGCACGATTCAAGAAGAATTGATAACCAGCTCAGAGGTCGTGCCGGTCGTCAGGGCGACCCCGGTAATACCAAATTCTTTATATCTCTTGAAGATGACCTGATGCGTCTTTACGGAGGAGAGCGTATTTCCGCACTTATGAATACATTAAAGGTTGACGAAAATCAACCTCTTGAGGCAAATATGCTTTCTCGCTCGATAGAGAGTGCTCAAAAGCGTAAAGAAGGTATGAACTTTGCCGCCCGTAAGAGTGTTTTGCAGTATGACGATGTTATGAATAAACAAAGAGAACTTATATACGAGCAAAGGGATAAAGTCCTCTATTGCGAGGATATTAAGGATACCATAATCAATATGATTGACGATACCATTGATTCATATACCAAGATTTACTTGGCTGACGATGATGTTCACGATAATTGGGATGTAAACGGTCTTAAAGAATTTTTTGCTCCCTGGATACCCGAATGTGCAAATATTTCTTTCACAACAGAAGAACTCGGTAATACCTCAGCAGAGGAAGTTGCCGAAAAAATCAAAGAAATGGCTCATACAAGATATGAAGCAAGAGAGAAGGACTTCGGCTCTGATATTATGCGTCAAATTGAGAGGGCTATGCTTCTTCGCTCGGTAGATACAAACTGGATGGATCATATTGACAATATGGACGGACTGCGTCAGGGTATCGGACTTCGTGCGTACGGTCAGCATGACCCCGTTGTTGCTTACAGAAACGAAAGTTATGATATGTTTTCCGCTATGACCGACTGCATTAAGGAACAAACAGCAAAACTTGTTATGACGGTTCAGGTTCGCAAAGACGAGGATGTAAAGAGAGAAAAAGTTGCCGAAGAAACAGGAACAGGCGACAAACCCTTAACTGTTAGAGGTAAAGGTGTTGTAAGCAAAAATGCTCCCTGCCCATGTGGAAGCGGAAAGAAGTATAAACGCTGCTGCGGAAAAGATTTAGAAGATTAGTATTTCAGGTTAAAATGCAACGCCAATGTATTTAGTTTTTGATGTTGATAATAAAGAATTATTAAAAAAGATTGTTACTGAAACTTGCAAAGGTTTAATAAAAAAACATTAGTTATTTAAAGGCAGTAAAAAGGTCCTCCAATAAGGAGGACCTTTTTATCAACTATACATACAATTAATTTTCATATAATCGTAAATAGTTTTGCCGTGGTTTTGCTCTTGGGCTTGAATGGTATTGATAGCCTTTCTCGCATTCTCGTCGGTAAACTCAAAAACGCAGGTATCGTACAAATGCGAAGCATGTTTTTCCGCCGTAAGCAAATCGGTGCAAAGGAAACAGTCATTTTGCTTATCGGGAGTGTTTTCGTTTCCGTAAGTGGCGGTAAAAGTCGGCTGACTTGAATTTCCGCTTTGCGGTTGCTCAACCGTTCCCTGCTCCATCTTTTCAAAGATACTGAGATGCTGTTGTTCGGCACTCGATAAATTGCTGAAAAGATTTTTCAGTTGCGGGTCCTTTGCACTGTCGGATGCCTTTTTGTATTTTTCAATACAGAGTTTTTCAGCATCCTTCATATCCTTTAATAGGGACTGCTCTTTTTGTGTTAATGTCATTTTTATCACCTCGAAGGTATTATTTCCCATAAAGTGATAAATATACAAGTTTTATTTTTAATTAAGAAAATCTTTTCTGTAATCAACACCGAAGCCTTCGGCAATTTCTCTGAGTTGGTCGTCGGTTATGGTGTTAATTCTCGGCAGGTGGGCTGAAATCATATAAAGTTGTGCCGCTTTTTCTACCGTTTCAACAAGTCCGAATGCTTCGTCTATATCCTTACCTGCTCCGTAAAGTCCGTGAAGTCCCCAAACAACAAGTCTGAATTCTTCCATCTTTTTAGCGGTTGCTTCGCCTATCTCATTTGTTCCGCAAAGCATCCAAGGAAGAACTCCGACACCGTCGGGGAATACTACCATACACTCCGTACAGGTTTCCCAAAGAGTATGGGTAAATTTCTTCTCGTCAAGTTCGTGAACATAGTTCATAGCAAGTGTATATGTCGGATGGCAGTGGAGTATAACTCTGTTTTCAGGGTTTACTTTAAGTCTTGCCATGTGGCTCATAAGGTGAGCCGGAAG
>DFHZ01000150.1 GCA_002371985.1 Ruminococcaceae bacterium UBA3710
TCTAATATTCTTCTAGTTTCTTGACTTCTTACCATTAAGTCATCTATTTTTCTAGCATTCTTAAATGAATTAGTTACTGCATCTTTAGTAATTTCATTAAATACTATTCTTTCATAATCTTTATCATCTATATCAAGTGCATCTTTTAAATGCCAAGAAATTGCTTCTCCTTCTCTATCAGGGTCGGTTGCAAGAATAACACCGTCGCTTTTTTGAGCGGCAGATTTAAGTGATTTTATCAAATCTTTCTTCTCGGGCATATTTATATATTCAAGTTTAAAATTATTATCAACATCAATCCCTATCTTCGATTTAGGAAGATCGCGGATGTGTCCCATTGATGCCATAACATCATAATCACTACCAAGATATTTCTTAATGCTTTTTACCTTGGTTGGGGACTCAACAATAACAAGTTTAGACATATACTTGCTCCTTTATTTGATTTTGTATTGACCGCCGACAACAGGTTCAATCAGGTTTTCAAGTTCAAGTTCCGTAAGTGCCGAAAGAATTAAATCAGACGACAAATTAGTTGCAGATAAATCGTCAATACTGAAAATTTGCTTATCTAAATAATTATATACTATTTTTGCCTCATTTGAAAGAGTTTCTTTTAAATTTTTTTGATATTTTTTAATTTCTTTTTTTGTTTTTACCTGGTCCTTTTTACTATACGCCCTTTCTATATCCAAATATTCAGGATATGACGGTAAATACTCATTGAAAATATCAGAACAATCAAGAAGCGGTTTCGCACCCTCTCTAAGCAGATTGTTTGACCCTTTATACTCATTTACAGACGGATTGCCCGGAATGACAAATACATCTCTGCCCTCTTCTGCGGCGGCTTTTGCCGTAATAATCGCACCACTTCCTTCTCTTCCTTCAACAACTACGGTTCCGAGTGTCAAGCCGGACATAATTCTATTCCTTATCGGGAAAGAAATCTTTGAAGGTCTGGCAAAAGGCGGATATTCGCTTATGAGACACCCGCTTTTGGCTACTTCCTCTCTTAAAGGCTTATTTTCCGGCAGATAATTACATAAAATACCGCAACCGAGTAGCAATGCAGTTATGCCCTCTGCCGATAAAACACCTTTATGTGCGGCAGTATCACATCCCTTTGCTCCGCCGCTCACAACTATCATACCGGCTCTTGAAAGTCGGTAACCCAAAGAGAATGCCGCCTTCTTACCGTAATCAGTACACTTACGAGGTCCTACAATAGTAATTGACGGCAGAGTATTAAAATCAGGAAAAATGCCTTTATAATACAATACTAACGGCGGTACACTGATATTCTTCAAAGAATCAGGATAAATAGAATCGGTAATTTTAAGAATATTTATTTTATGCTCTTTACAAGTTTCAATAATTTTCTCGGCTCTATCATATTTTGCACTAATCAGTTTACTTTTTACGGCATCTGAAAATTCTATTTTAGTGGCAATATTTTTGATTTCGGCACTTAGCAAACCTGACGAATTTATTTTTTCAAAAACTTTAAATTCATTGCTTGAACCGGCACCGAAAGTATTGGCTAATGTAATCAAATTTAAAAGCGAATAGTCTTTCATTACGAAATCCCCTTTATTTGGTTAATTCATAAATTGCTATTGCTGCGGCTGCTGCTGCGTTCAATGATTCTGCTCTGCCTGACATTGGAATTGTAATTTTGAAATCCGAATTATCTTTAACCTGCTTTGAAATGCCGTTTGCCTCGTTACCGATAATAATTACATCGCCCGATTTAAAATCAATACTTGAAATCGGCTTTGCATCGCTATCAACAACACAAGAAAAACTTTTCAAGTTATTTTCTTTAAAAAATGAAGATAAATTATCGGTCATAAATATCGGCATTCTCAGTATCGTCCCCATAGAAGCACGAATGGATTTAGGTGAAAATGGGTCGCAAGTAGTATTATTCATTATAATTCCGCCGACACCTAAAGCCTCGCAAGTTCTTGTGATTGCACCGAAATTTGATGGGTCTTGCAAGTTATCAAGGGCAATATATTTTTTATAAGGATCAATTTCATAGTTTTCTAACGGCATATCAACAACAAGGAGTATGCCTTGCGGTGTTTCCGTATCAGATATTCTTTCAAATAAAGCATCCGAAATCTGATAATTGTTCTGAGCCTTATCGGCGAAAGCCGTAACCTTATCCGAAAACTTTTGAGTAAAATTATTGTTTACTATCAAACAATAAACAGAAGCATTATTTTCAAAAACATCTTCGGAAATTCTCAGTCCTTCAATTACGATTTTTCTCTCGGAAAATCTGAATTTTGAGGACTTTTGAAGTTTTGAAACATACTTAATTACCTTATTATCTTTAGATGTGATTTCGGTAAATTTACCCATTTTTTGCCCCTTATAAAAAATATATAATATCAAAAGTCGCCCGAGAAATATCTCGGGCGAAAAGTATTTATTTTTCTAATGCTTTACTTGCAGTCTTTACAAGTGCTGCAAATCCCTTTTCATCGTTTACAGCAATGTCAGCCAACATTTTACGGTTGATTTGAACACCGGCCTTATTAAGACCGTTCATAAATGTAGAATAATTCATACCGTTGATTTTAGCGGCTGCAGAAATACGAGTAATCCACAAACGACGGAAATCTCTTTTCTTCTGTCTACGACCGATATAGGCATAATTGCCGGATTTCATAACTGCTTCTTTCGCAGTTTTAAAGAGTTTTGATTTAGCACCAAAATAACCCTTGGCAAGTTTTAATGTTTTCTTTCTTCTTTTGCGTGTAGCCAACGCACCTTTAACACGAGCCATGTTAAGTAACCTCCACTTTCAATTAGTCCCGATTATTTATACGGAATCATTTTCTTTACCTTTGCAACATTTGTTACATCGGCACATACTACTTTGCGAAGATTTCTCTTACGCTTTGTTGTTTTCTTGTTGAGAATATGTGACTTGAAAGCATGAGCACGTTTAACCTTGCCGGTCTTTGTGAGTTTAAAACGCTTTTTTGCGCCACTGTGAGTTTTAATCTTAGGCATTTTTATGTCCTCCTGAATATAATACTTATTTACCGGATTTCGGAGCCATAAACATTAACATGTTTCGTCCTTCCATCTTAGCAGCTTTTTCAACATTTGCAACATCCGAACAATAATTTGCAAATCGCTCCATAATTTCATATCCCATTTCCGGGTGGCCGAGTTCACGACCTCTGAATCTTATAGAAAATTTCACTTTATTGCCCGCCTGCAAAAATTTCTTTGCATGGTTGCCTTTTGTCTCAAAGTCATGCGTATCAATTCCAACGCCTATAAGACGAATTTCTTTGATTTCAATAACTTTTTGATTTTTCTTGGCATCTTTTTCTCTCTTTGCCTGTTCAAAACGGTATTTTCCGTAATCCATAATTTTGCATACCGGCGGAACTGCGTTAGGAGAAATATTGACGAGGTCAAGGTCATTAGCGAATGCTACTTCAAGTGCCTTTTCGATTGGCATTATTCCAAGTTGTGCACCGTCATTTCCTATTACTCTGACTTCTTTAGCTTTGATACCTTCGTTGATTGCTAATTCTTTGCTGCTGATTGTGAAGCACCCCCGTAAAATTGGTAAAAATAAAACGCAGACAAAAAATGTCCGCGTTCAATAAAGATCAATTAAGATAATCTTATTAACCTTGCGACGCAATCACTAAGGTGAGAACCGAACATTCTTCTTCGTTGTCCTAAACATTATACTACAAATACAAAATTTGTCAAGTAAAATTTATCATTTTTGAAAAACACCTATCAGAAGATAGGTGTAAGAACTATTTAATTATTTCTGCTGTACCGTTTTCTACGGTATTCTTTGTAATAATAACCTTTTTGACCGAGTCGTCAGAAGGTATCTCAAACATAAGATTTTGAAGCACACCTTCAATAATTGAGCGAAGTCCTCTTGCACCTGTTTTTCTTTCAATCGTCATATCGGCAATTTTTTCAAGTGCTTCGTTCTCAAATTCAAGGTCAACATTATCCATCTTAAACAAAGCAGTATATTGCTTGATGATTGAATTTTTAGGTTCGGTCATAATTCTAACCAATGTATCTTTATCCATACCTTTTAAGGCAGTGATTACAGGCAAACGACCTACAAGTTCGGGAATCATACCGAATTTAACAAGGTCTTGGTGTGTTGCTGTTTCACAAAGAGATTGAGCCTCAATGCTTTTCGGAGATTTTACATCGGCACCAAATCCAAGGCTACTGCCACCCATACGGCGTTCTATTACCTTTTCGATGCCGTCAAAAGCACCGGCACAAATAAACAGAATATTTGTAGTATCAATTTGAATAAATTCTTGTTGCGGATGCTTTCTGCCCCCCTGCGGAGGAACATTTGAAACCGTACCCTCAAGAATTTTAAGCAATGCCTGTTGAACACCTTCACCGCTGACATCACGGGTAATAGACGCATTCTCTGATTTTCTGGCAATTTTATCAATTTCGTCTACATATATTATACCGTGCTCAGCCTTTTTAATATCAAAATCGGCGGCTTGAATAAGACGAAGCAAGATATTTTCGACATCCTCGCCTACATAACCTGCTTCGGTAAGTGTAGTAGCATCAGTTATGGCAATCGGAACATCAAGAATTTTTGCAAGGGTCTGGGCAAGTAAAGTTTTACCGACACCCGTAGGGCCTATCATTAAAACATTACTCTTATTCAGTTCAACATCAGTTTTGTTATTTATCCTTTTATAATGGTTATATACCGCTACCGATAAAGTCTTTTTGGCATCTTCCTGACCGATTACATATTCGTCAAGTTTCGCCTTAATTTCAGCCGGTTTCGGTAAAACAAAACTATCGTCTTCCTTAGTCTTTGAAGATTTCGGTGATTTGGCTTTGGCCTCATCATCAAAAAGCAATGAAGCACAAAAATCTATACAACCGTCGCAGATATATACACCAGGACCCTCAACAAGTCTTGTTACCTCATCTTGCGTCTTTCCGCAAAACGAACAGCGAATTTCTTTATCTTCGTTTTTCAAAGTGAAATTCTCCCTTATCTCTTTGTTATTACTTTATCAATAAGTCCGTATTCAGCGGCTTCGGCAGCAGACATAAAGTTATCTCTTTCGGTATCTCTCTCGATAATTTCAAGAGGTTTTCCCGTTCTTTCGGATAAAATTGTATTTAATGTACTGCGGGTTTTCTTAATATGATTGGCATGAATTAAAATATCGGTCGCCTGACCTTCGGCAGAACCCAAAGGCTGGTGAATCATAATTTCACTGTTAGGAAGAGCATATCTCTTGCCCTTAGCCCCTGCGGCAAGTAAAAAAGCACCCATACTTGCAGCCATACCAAGACAAATTGTTGATACATCGCATTTAATATACTGCATTGTGTCATAAATAGCCATACCTGCCGAAACAGAACCGCCGGGACTATTTATATAGAAACTGATATCCTTTTCGGGGTCCTGACCTTCAAGATAAAGCATTTGTGCTATTATAACACTTGCACTTGCATTATCAACCTGGTCATTAAGCATAATGATTCTATCATTAAGTAAGCGGGAAAAAATATCATAGGAGCGTTCTCCCCTGCTTGTTTGTTCAATAACATAAGGTACTAAACTCATATCCATAAATAATTCCTCCAAAATTATTATTTTATAATGGGTCGAAACAAAGACTTCTTTATTCCGACCCATAAATTATTGACATAAATTTTTATTTCTAAACAACCTTATTTATCCGAAGCCTTTTTTGTTGTTTTTTTGGCTGTGGTTGTTTTTGTTGCAGAAGTCTTCTTGGTAGTTGCAGTCTTAGCAGAAGTCTTTTTAGCGGCAGGTTTCTTTTCTGCCTCGCCATCATCAGCCTTTTCTGTTAAAACGGCATTTTCTTTAACAAGGTCAATAGCCTTGCCAACAGCAATATCCTTTTCTATTTCAGTTTTCGGAATAGCAGATTTAACTTTTTCTATATCAACACCGTACTGAGCAGCAAGTTCTTCGTAGTGCTTTTCAACTGCTTCGTCGTCAGCAACAATTTTTTCAAGTTCAACTATTTTCTCGAGAGCCAAACGATATTTAACCTGCATCTCTGCCTGAGGACGGAATGTCTTTCTGAAATCCTCAATGGTGCTATTTGTATATTTAAGGTACAAATCAAGGCTCATACCTTGAGATTGCAAACGGTATGCAAAATCTTCAACAGCAGCATTCATACGGTTTTCAAACATTGCTTCCGGGATTTCACCCTTAATTCCGTCAACAATTTGCTGAACGAGTTCATTTTCTACGGCCTCGTCAGCGGCATGCTGCTTTCTTTCAAGAGCCTTCTTCTTAAGGTCTGCTTTTAAATCTTTGAGTGTATCAAACTCGCTTACATCTTTTGCAAATTCGTCATCAATGGTCGGAAGTTCTTTAACTTTAATCTCGTGAAGATTGATTTTAAATACGGCTTCTTTTCCTGCAAGTTCTTTTGCACCGTAATCTTCAGGGAAAGTTACATTGATATCAAATTTATCGCCGATATTTTTACCGATAATCTGGTCTTCAAATCCCGGAATAAAGGTATTTGAGCCGAGTTCCAAAGATTGGGCTTCTGCCTTACCGCCGTCAAAAGCCTTGCCGTCAGCAAAACCTTCGTAGTCGATAACAACCGTATCGCCTTTCTTTGCAGGTCTGTCTTCAACAGAAACCATACGGGAATTTCTATCAGCCATTTGATTGAGTTCAGCCGTAATTTCAGCGGCTTTAACTTCAACAACCGGCTTATTAGCCTTAAGACCTTTATATTTGCCTATTTCGATTTCAGGATATGTAGTTACGGTAATTTTGAAATCAACACCGTCTTCTTTTGAAATAGAAACAAGGTCAAAATCCATCTTATCTTCAATAGTTCTAAGACCGGACTCTTTAATTGCTTCTTCAACAACATCGTTATAGATAAGATTCATAGCATCCTCATAGAATACTTCAACGCCGTAATAGGTTTCTATCATATGAAGAGGTGCTTTTCCCTTTCTGAATCCCGGAACATTGATTTTCTTTCCGTTTTTCTTATAAGCCTGTTTGATTGCTTCGCGGAATTTTTCTCCGTCCACTGTAATTTCAAGGCTGTACTTATTTGTTTCAAGTTTTTTTGTCTCTTTTAAACTCATTACTTATTACCTCCGAACAAATTGCACCTATTATAACATATTTTTGCAGAAATTTCCACTATTTTTTTAAAAAAATCATATTTTTAAATCAAATAATAAGTTGCGGAACAAAATCTACTATATCGCACGACAAACAGTGCAGTTTTATTGAGTCATATTGCGTGATAATATTCCCCTTTGCACGACCGTGGATATGACCGAAATAAACATCT
The DNA here is from genome assembly GCA_002371985.1 of Ruminococcaceae bacterium UBA3710. Taxonomy (GTDB): domain Bacteria; phylum Bacillota; class Clostridia; order Oscillospirales; family Acutalibacteraceae; genus UBA737. Next base: position 7,365 of record DFHZ01000150.1, read on the forward strand.
TTTATATCGTATTTTTTTAATACATTTAAAATTTCCTGACATACAAAATCTCCGTAAACAAATGGATAGTGCAGGAAACATTTTATTTCTCCGCCGAGTCCGAGAGCAGATTTTATTGATGTTTCAAGTCTTGCGCATTCTCTTGAAATTACCTTTTCGTCAAAATCCGATTTGCCGTCATAAACCCAACCTCTTGTACCGCATATTGCAAAATCGCCCACTTTATATGCGTTATTATGCAAAATCTTAATATTTTCAAATTTATTATCCAATAAAAATGTATTGATTTTATTAGCAGTCCCCCACCAAAAATCATGATTTCCTTTCAAAAGAATTTTATTGCCGTTTAATGAATTTAGATATTCAAAATCAGGTAAAGTATCTTCAAGTTTCAAAGCCCATGAAAAATCACCCGGAATGATGACGGTGTCTTCTTCTGAAACAATTTTTTGCCAATTTTCTTTCAATCTTTCGGTATAGTTATTCCAACCTGCAAAAATATCCATAGGTTTATCTGCACCGAAAGGCAAATGCAAATCGGATATAGCAAAAAGTTTCAACTGATAACACCCTCTTTTTTGAATAAATTGTATATTAAATGCAAAAAATAATAATGACTTTAAAAGTCAGAAAGGAAGTAAAGTTTATGTCAGATTGTAGTAAAACAAGCGATTGTATCAAATGCAGTGTTAAAAACTGCGTACACCATTCAAACGAGAATACTTGCAAGGCAGGTTACATTGAAGTAGGTAATTCAACTGCCCACACCTGCAGCGAAACATGTTGCGACACATTTAAGTCTAAAGAATAATCGGTATCTTAAAAGTATCCGGCTATTTAGCCGGATACTGGGACTCAAATTTACATAAGATTTAACGAAGCCTTTACCGCAGTATACATATCTTCTTTTGAATATACCTCGGTAAATCTGACCTTTGCATTTTTCAGTTTTTCAATAGGCTTTGGAATTGGTGTAGAAGTAGCAAGAGATAGGTCGTCCAAAACCTTAAATTTATCGCCGTCAGCGCTTTTACCGATTGCCTTTAAAACATCTCCGGCAAACTTATAAGGCGATGCAGTAGATACAATAAGGCAAGGTCTTTCGTCGTTTGTCGCCTCTGAGTATTTCTGATAAACATTTACTGCCACCGCGGTATGAGTATCAATAAGATATCCGAAACTTTCAAATATATCTTTTATTGTATTTGCAGTTTCGGCATCATCGCAAAAACCGCCGTAAAACTCATTTTGAATTTTTTCTTTGATTTCGTCGTTTACGGAATATTTACCGCATTCCGAAAGGCTTTTTTGCAAAGAATTTACATAAGCATCATTCTCATTTGAAAGCAAATAAAGAAGTCTTTCAAGATTACTTGAAATAAGAATATCCATTGAAGGAGAAGAGGTTAGGTAAAAATCACGGTTTCTGTCATACACACCTGTATTTATAAAATCAGTTAAAACTTTATTTTTATTTGAAGCACAAATAAGTTTATTTATCGGCACACCCATCTTTTTTGCATAATAGGCTGCCAAAATGTTACCGAAATTTCCTGTCGGAACGCAAACATTAAATCCGTTTTCCAAATCTTCGCCGTTATTTAACATATCAACATAAGCCGAAATATAGTAAACAATCTGAGGGCAGAGTCTCCCCCAGTTAATCGAGTTTGCCGAAGAAAACTCCATATTGTTTTCGGCTAAAAGTTTCTTAAATTCGTTATCCGTAAATATCTTTTTAACGCCGTTTTGTGCATCGTCAAAGTTACCTTTAATAGCACAAACATGGACATTATTTCCTTCTTGTGAAGACATTTGCAGTTTTTGCATATCACTAACACCGTTTTGAGGATAGAAAACCACCATTTCAGTGCCTTCGACATCCTTAAAACCTTCAAGTGCCGCTTTGCCTGTATCTCCCGATGTTGCTACAAGAATAACCGATTTTTTACCGTTATAAATCTTTTTAGCGGAAATGGTAAGAAAATACGGCAAGATTTGTAATGCCAGATCCTTAAAGGCACAGGTTGGTCCGTGCCACAACTCAAGGATATTCATTTTCTCACCGAGTTTTGAAATAGGTGCAGGTAAATCATTATCAAAAGTACCGATATAAGCACCGTTTACGCACTTATCAATTTCTTCTTCCGAAAAATCCGTCAAAAAGTATTTCAGTATATATTTAGCCCTTTCGGTATATGAAAAGTCTTTTAATTTATTAAAATCTTCTTTGCTTAAAGCAGGTATACCCTCTGGCAAAAAGAGACCGCCCTCTTCCGAAATACCATGAGCAATAGCAAACGAAGAAGAAACTTTATTTTCCTTATCTCTTGTGCTTACATAATTCATTTAAACTGCCTCCAACATCAACATTCGATAGTATTATAAAACAAATATCATAGTTTGTCAAAGTTTTCTAAATATTTCATAGCATTATTAAAAAAGAGTTTATCTAAAATCTCTGCTTTTATTCCCATGTTTTTTAAATAAACATATAAATTTGGAATATCACCGACATTTAACGGTGTTGCACAACCGTCAAAATCGCTGCCTATTGCAATATTATCCTCAAAGCCGTTTTCCAAACAAATATATACATTCTTATAAAAAGCATCATATACATTTTCGCTACCCAAAAAATCGGGATAAAGACAAAGACCTACTATCCCGTTTTTTTGTGATATAAGTTTTAACATATCAATGTTTATGTTTCTTATATGTTCGCTTACTTCGCAAAGACAGGAATGTGTTGCAATAGGATAATCGGCATACTCAATCGCTTTATAAAAACTTTTAGTATTCAAATGTGATAAATCTGTAGCAATTTTAACTTCGTTAAGTTTTTTTATAACTTCTATTCCAAAAGGTTTAAGGGGTGCTCTCGATTTCGCACCACCCGCAATATTATTTTCGCCGTTCCAAGTAAGCGTAAGAGAGAATACTCCGTCTTGTTTTAGTTCATAAATTCTGCTTAAATCGTTTTCAATTAGTGTACCGCCCTCAACCGTCAAAATCGGATATAGGTTTGGAATACAAAGGTTAAAAACCTTTTTTCTTAAATCGGACAAAACCCTTTTATAAAAAACAAACGGCTCTGCCGTTTTTTCGTCAATAAAAACAGCAAAGCACTGATACCATTTTTCAAAGCAACTTGAAAAACGGCTGTTTACACTTAAATTTTCATTACAAAATTCAAGGTTTTCTAAGTACATTCTAACGGCAGTATCGCAGTGTAAATCAAAATAATTCATAAATCACCTAAAATGCTGATTCAATATAGTTTACCGAAAACTTATTATTTGTATCGTCATAAATAACATCGGCGACATCAAAACGAGGCGGTTTAACAGACGAAAATTTGCTTAAAAAATCATTTGCAAGATTTCTTATTCTATTTATTTTATACCGGTCTATTGATTCAGAGCCTGTTACCATAGCCCCTAAACGCCTTGTTTTAACCTCTACAAATACGATATATTCGTCATTTTCGGCAATTATGTCTATTTCCCCAAAACGGTTTGAAAAATTTTGTTTTATTACTATATATCCATTATTGCGAAGATAGTCCGCAGTATAATCTTCGCCCGATTTACCAAGACCGTTTACTTTTTTCTCAATGTACATTTTTCAAAAACGAGAGCCTATGAATATCGCAAACACCGAATTTTTTTATTGCTTCATAATGCTCTTTCGTACCATAGCCTTTATGCTTTTTAAAACCATACTGCGGATATTTTTTATCATATTCAAGCATAAGCCTGTCCCTTGATACTTTAGCAAGTATACTTGCGGCAGCCACCGAATAAGATTTAGAATCACCCTTTACTACCGTTTCGCAGGGAAACTTTATTTCTTTGGGTGTTCTGTTACCGTCTATAAGGCAATAATCAGGTTTAACATCAAGAGATTCAATACTTCTGTTCATTGCCAAAAAGGTTGCATTAAGAATATTATATTTTTCTATTTCTTCTAATGTGCCGTAGCAAATAGAATAAGAAATCGCCTTTTCTATTATAATATCAAAAAGCATATCTCTTTTCTTTTCGCTTAGTTTTTTAGAATCATTCAAGCCTTCTATTTCGCAACCGTAAGGCAAAATAACTGCCGCAGCACAAACAGGTCCGGCAAGAGGTCCTCGCCCCGCTTCGTCAACTCCGCAGACATATTTAAAACCTCTATCCATTGCGTTTTTTTCAAGTTCAAAATCAGGCATTTGGAACCTCCAATGTTATTCTTCCGAGTTTACAATTTCTGAATTCTTCAAGGAGCATTGCCGCCGCCCTTTCGGTATCGGCTTCTCCGCCTCTTATTACCATTCCTCGCTTTTTGGCGAGTAAACAAAGGTTCTCGTAAGGCTCTTCAAGAAATTCGGTAATTTTAAACCGTTCCTCAAGATTTTTAGGATAATTCTCAATAAGTATTTGAAGTAATTTCATACTAAGAAACTCTATATCAAGAATTCTATCGGTAACCGCTCCGGTAAATGCAAGATGTTCCCCTACCGTTTCATCTTGAAATTTCGGCCAAAGAACACCGGGGGTATCTAAAAGTTCAAGTTCTCTGTCCACCGTAAACCACTGATTACCTCTCGTAACTCCGGGACGGTTTTCTACTTTTGCCCTTGAATTACCCACAATTTTATTTATAAATGACGATTTACCTACATTTGGTATGCCGACAACCATAACTCTGAGTGGTTTTCCTACCATACCTTTTTCTCTGTACTGATTTAATTTTTCGGCAAGTACGGTCTTCACCGTATCTTTAAAGGCATTCAACCCTTTGCCGCTTTTAGAGTCAACGGGAATTGCAAATATACCGTTAGATTTATAATATGATACCCATTTTTCGGTAATTGAAGAGTCTGCCATATCAGACTTATTAAGCAGTACAATATGCGGTTTATTACCTATCATTTCGTTTAGGTCGGGATTTCGACTGCTTTGCGGTATTCTTGCGTCAACAATTTCCACAACAGCATCAATAATCTTCAACTTTTCGGATATCTGACGCTTTGTTTTAGCCATATGCCCGGGAAACCAATTTATATTAGTTTTATTTTCATTCATTTATTTCACTTCCTTATTCTTTATTCAATACTATATAAATTGTAATTTATTGTGATAATTCAAAATCAATTTCATACTTATCATCAACTAAAATATATCTTTGATTATACTTTTTACACATTTCTAAATTAGCATTATTATCTTTTATTAGTTCTTCTTGTGATATATCCTCAAATTTTCTGCTTTCTATTGTACTACTATACATTTTAATATCAGAAAAATGTGTTCTAATATAGTTTTCTGTCATTATTAAACAAACATATTGTATTTTCTTTAAATACTCATCTTCAAAAGATTCTTTCCAATTAAAAGGAATGTAACATCCTTCAATAATAATATTTTGATTGTTTTCTATATTTGTTTTTATAATTTCTTTAACTATATTCCATAAATAATCTGTTAGTTTATCATCATCTTCTACTGTCAATTCAGTATTTTCACTTCTTATTAGTCCCATCTTTAAATGATCTATTGATAAATATGGATATTTATACATTTCTAATAGTTTTTGTGCTAATAAAGTTTTGCCTGTATGTGAACTTCCAGCTATTAAAATAACCATAACTACCTCCCATAGAAATTACTATTTATCTTTCATTATTTCCAATGGTTTGAGTATGGTTTTCCTAAAATCCCCGTATCGCAATTTATATTAGTTTTATTTTCCATTATCTATATCACTTTCTTTTTTTATAAATTAGAAATTATTGTTTACTTCTCTTTTATTCGAAGTAAATCTTCTCCATAAATTACTGTCTGCCGGATTTATTTGTTAAACTTTTGTTTCTTTAACATCCATCTTCTGATTATTAAGCACTTATACCGAGTATAATCGGAAAACCGATACCTGAAAGTATTCCGATTTGTAGGTTATTTCCCATCAACTGAGATACATTTCCAACTATAATCGGACCGATTGAGCCGCCTAAATCTCCGGCTAATGCTAAGAAAGCAAACATTGCTGTTCCGCCTTTTGGAAGAATTGATGAAGAAATACTTATTGAACCGGGCCACATTATTCCAACAAAAAAACCACATAACATACACCCGATTAAACCTAAAATCGGAATATTAGTTAATCCGGCTAAAAGATAACAACAAAAACATAAAAGTCCGGAAAAAGCTATAAATACAGTCAAATCTATTTTTTTATTAACCTTTGCATACAAAACCCTGCTTAGTCCCATAAAAAACGCAAATCCACAAGGACCTACCAAATCGCCTACAGTTTTTGAAACATTTAATGATGATTCTGTAAATGCGGAAGACCACTGGGCTATGACCGCTTCGGATGAACCTGCACAAACCATTAAGATTATAAATATCCAAAAAATGTTTGTCTTAAACAGTTCTTTAACGGTCATTCCCTTTCCGTCTTCTACAATAGGTTCAATAGGGCATGTTGCAAAATTATATACATTTAATAGCGGTATTACCGCCCAAATACCTGCTAAAATACGCCAATGTTCTATTCCGAATATTGCAAAAAACACCGTTGAAATCAGAATTACCCCTACTGCACCCCAACAATAAAATGAGTGTAATAAACTCATCACCCCATCCTTATTTTCAAAAGGACATGCTTCTACTATCGGACTACACAAAACTTCAATTAGCCCACTTCCAACAGCATAAATTATTACGCAAATAATAATTCCTATTAGAGGATTAGGTAATAAATCAGGTAAAACTGTCATACCGATAAGTCCCATTGCAGAGATTATTTCAGATATTATAATACTTGTCCTATAACCGATTTTATCTACAAATCTTGTGCATAAAAAATCTACTATAATTTGTGTAATATAAAAGCAAGTCGGAATAAGTGCAAGTTCTCCAAATGATATATTATATGTCTTATAAAATGTTATAAATAATAGCGGTGCAAAATTAGCAGATATTGCTTGTGTAACAAATCCAAAACAACATGCCACTAATGTTTTTTTGTAATTTTTATCTATACCTTTATTCATTATATCACACTTTAAAATGAATTTGTTTGAAATAAGCGCTTATAACGATACTTTTGATTTTCGTTTAATATCGCATTGTACCTTTACATATTAACACAAAAGCAAGTGATTAGCAACTAATCACTTGCTTTTAACTCTTATTCTTTTTTATTATTTTAACTATATTGAATATAATCAGTATCGTTAAAAAAAGATATAAAACGAAAATTAACCAAGGTATAATATTTTTATCGACCGTTGCAGTATGAATTAAAAACTCGAAATCTGTCCCTTTAAATGCGAACGCCGATTTTTTTGTACACCAAAATGATGTTAGTATCGGAGCAGAAAAGGTCAAAACTAACTGAATAACACCAAGTTTTTTACTCACTTCTACAATAGTTCTTACACCTGTATAAAGACCTAATCCTGCGAAAAAACCTAAAACCATATCTAAATTCATTAGTTTACCCTCACTTCAAAGAATGAATAAATAAGAGTGTTTTATCTGATCTTTCCAATCTTAGAAAACGGGAAAATGCGGAAATAGACCTTTCCGATTATATTCTTTTTATTAATCATACCTGTACCATATCCGCCAATTTGCGAACTACGGCTATCAAGCGAATTGTTACGGTTATCACCTAAAACAAAAACACAGTTTTTCGGAACAACCACACCTGCTTTTAATAATTCGCTGTTTTTTGTATCGACTGTATTATTAGTCGGAGTGGCTGTATAGTATTCTTCAAGTTTTTGTTCATTAACATAAACATCGCCGTTATCAAAATCAATTCTGACCGTCATACCCTCAGTTGCAATAACTCTTTTAATTATCGGTTGTGAATCGTGGTCATTTTTATCCTGTTCGTTACTGTAATTGCGGGAAATAACAACGACATCACCATATTTAGGTCTTAAAAAAATATCAGAAATAATTACCCTTTCGCCGTCATGGAATGTATTGAGCATCGACTCGCCCTCTATGGTCGCAACTCTGAAAAAGAATGAAAAAACAAACACAACAATAACAAGGGCAACAGTTATTATATCCAGCCAGTCAAAAAAGTCATTTTTTGTATCTGATTTTTTTCTTCTGGAATGTTTAGATTCACAAAAGTACTTATTATCATAATAACTATAATCGTTGACTTTATTACCAAAAACCTTTGAATCAAAAAAAGACATATAATTCACCTAATGCTTTTAATAACAATAGGGGGACATTGCTGTCCCCCAATAATAATTAACCGATAAGTTCCTTAACTTTCGCAGCCTTACCAACTCTATCACGAAGATAATAAAGTTTTGCTCTGCGAACTTTACCGCGTCTTACAAGTTCAACCTTAGCAACGATTGGAGAATGAACCGGGAACACACGCTCAACTCCTACACCGTATGAAAGGCGACGAACTGTAAATGTTTCAGAAATTCCGCTGTTATTCTTTGCAATAACAGTACCTTCAAAAATCTGAATTCTTTCTCTCTCGCCTTCTTTAATTCTAACATGAACTTTAACAGTGCTGCCGATTTCAATAACCGGAGCCTCTTCTTTAAGCATACCTGCTGTTAATTCTTTTATAGCATCCATAATAAATATCCTCTCATAAATTTAAGATTAGAGGTTCATAAATCGTATAGACCAGAGGAACATCCGTTTTAATGTCATAAATTAAGGCATTAAACCCACCTTGAGGCAGGTGAAATTATTTAATCATACTTGCAACTTCGGCGGCAAAGTCATCTACACGCTTCTCAATGCCCTCGCCCTTTTCAAAGCGAACGAA
>DFHZ01000006.1 GCA_002371985.1 Ruminococcaceae bacterium UBA3710
ATGCCGTTCGCTTTGACCGTAAACAAATCTTTATTCTTTTTTATATCGGTAACAGGGGTATCGGTATGTGTGATTACTCCCATTTCATCACAGGCAAAACGCAAAGCATCCACAACCGAGGACGCCTGTAAAGAATACGGATAGGCTTTATCGCCCTCAAAGGTGAAAACAATACCTATATCCGCAAAAAAGTTTTCTGTATAAAGATTGTCATACCTATTAAGTGCATATTCAAAAAAGCCGTCATTCTCACTATGATAACTTGCTTTATCTATTATACGGTTTGTTATATTGCATCTGCCGTTTCCGGTTATAAGCAGTTTTTTGCCTACTCTTGAAAGTTGTTCAAAAACCGCAACGCTTATCGACCTGTCCCGACTCTTTATCGAAACTGCCGAGCAAAGTCCCGATGCTCCACCGCCTATAATCGCAACATCTAATATATTTCTCAATGTCTTTCATCCTTATCGGTAAATAATTCGCAAAAGCAAGCCGAATTGGACGGTATTTCCCCTGCTTCATATAAATGAGAAACATCGCCGAAACCTCTGCAACGAAAATACGCAATTCCCTCTTCTCTCTCTTCGGTTTGAATGGTCGTAACACTTGTAGGCAGAGCCACAAAACCTTGCCATAAAACAACAGGCGAAAGTCCTAAAATATGCGATAACAAAACGGCGGTTATTCCAAAATGGCAGAAAAAAACGATTGTATCTTTATTAGGCTTTTCGGCTTTATAATAGTTGCCATTACGAACATAACCGTGGTTTGCCAAAAAATTGTCGAGTTTTTCGCATACATCTTTATAAACAGTATGCGTATCTCCGCTTTGCATAAGCGGAGTTTCTATCCATTTATCCTTATCGTAAAGGTCGCTGTCCTTAGTCCAATATGACGGCATTAAATCCCAAGGTATTCTTTTTTCGCCGGTTTTAGGGTCTGCAACAGTTCCCGGAAATTCTTTAAGCCAAGGCAGAATTTCTGCCTTTCTGTTCATAAGTTTAAGTGTCGGCTCGGATGTCCTTATCGCCCTGCCGAGAGGCGAACAATAAAACTCTGCCACATCCATTTTTGAAATTCTTGTTTTTAAAATCTCGGCTTCCCTAAAACCTTTTTCGGTTAAGGAATCATTAACATAATCAGGATCGCCGTGCCTTACAAATACTATTTTCACATAAATCACCGTATAAAATATATCATATATTTAAAAATATATCAATAAAAGAAAATTCAGAGCAATTCCCATTTTAAAAAGAGATTGCTCTGAATTTTTTATTTTTGTGTTTGCAATTATAATGCTATCAGTTTCTTTTTTAATTTTACTAAATCTATAATGTTTATTACTCCGTCATTGTTCAAATCGGCGGCAATAAAATTATAATTTTCCAAAGATACAACTGATAATAAATGTTGACTGATAGTTACCAAGTCTTGCGATGAATATTCACCGTCAGCATTTATATCCCCTATGCCTACAGGTTTTTCTTGTCTTATAAAAGACAAGTCGTTTTCAGAAAGGTATTCTTCGGCTGTACCTCCACTATATGAAGTCAAAACAAATCCGTCAACTTTTCCGTCCACCTTGCGGGAAATGTAATAATATCCGAACGCTTGCTCGCCGATTGCAGCATATTTGCTCCAAAGTGTTACATCGGTAAGAGAAGTACAGTCATAAAAAGCATAGTCGCATATAGTCTGTATCGTGGCAGGAAGGCTGATACTTGTAATTCCCTCGTTGCCCTCAAATGCCGATTCGTCAATTATAACAACAGCTTTTTCTTCGCCATTTATTTCATAGGTTTCAGATATAAATACTTCCGTATCGTTTCCGTGATACCCAGTTATACATATATTTCCGTTTTCTATTCTGTAAGAAAAATCCGATAATGGCGTGGGTGTTGGTTCTGCAACTACGGTGCTGACTGTTACAGAACCGTTTGCAATCGCAAAATCAACGCATTCGACATCTTTGTTATAAATATCATAATTATCAGAATCATAATAAATCGTTATCGGATAGTTTTCGCCAACTATTGCAGACTCATTAACCGCAAATTCAAGAGTTGCAATAACTCCGTTAGCAGTAAAATTCGTTGTTGCTGTATCATTCACCCAAGCCAGTGTATAAGGACTGCTGTACTGCGGTTTATGTGATTGCGTACCCAATATTCCGGCGTCTTGAACATTTGTCAGTGTGAGAACGGTCGAATCATACGATACCTTTAAGGTCATAGAAACGATACCGGGATTGTTTTGCAAGGAAATATTGACCTCGACCGTTTCTCCGGGATTTGCCGTAACAGTATCTACGACAATCACGGGAGCGTTTTCAGCCATAACATTTGGTATGGCAAAAAGTGAAGAGAAAAGTGCAAGACAAAGGAATAAAGAAATCAATTTTTTAATCATTCAGTCTTGCCCCCTTAACCAGTGTACGGCAATTCGGTATAATCGTCCCAATCAGCAAGGTAGCGGGTGAGTATTACACGGTCAAGGTTATTCACCTTTCCGTCACAGTTTACATCTGCTGCTATCATATCGACTGCACTTTCCGGATAATCGTCCCAATCTGCAAGATAGCGGGTTAAAACAACACGGTCAAGATTGTTGACCTTTCCGTCGCCGTTTACATCGCCTATAATGACATCTGTTACCTCGATATTTCCGTTTACTACTGCAAATCGGATAGGTTCAACATCTACATTATAAATGTCATAATCGTCATAAGAATATGAAACTGTTATCGGATAATTGCCAGTTTGTGCGTTTTCGTCAACAGCAAATGTTAAGGTGGCAAGTGTGCCGTTAGCAGTAAAGTTTACAGTAGCGGTATCGTTTACCCAAGAAAGGGTGTACGGGCTCGCCATTTGAGGTTTATGTACCGAAGTGCCTAATATTCCGCCGTCAGTAACATTTGTAAGTGTAAATATCTCGGAATTATAAGCTATTTTCAGCTTCGCCGAAGCAATGCCGGGGTTATTCTTTAAAGCGATAGTTACATTTATACTATTTCCAAGCACCGCTCTGCCGGACGATACAACGATCTGGGGAGCATCCGCCCCAACATAATCGGTGTAGGTATCAATATAACTATCACCGCAAACAGAGCAGGTATGTGTTGTGTAACCTTGTGCGGCAGGAGTGGGTTCCGTCACAGTAGAAACATAATGATGTGCCGCAAGCGGAAGTTCCGTTCCTGTGGCAACAAGTTCGCCGCAATCAAGGCAATAGGTGTCTCCTGTATATCCTTGCACTGCACAAGTAGAAACCGATGCATTTCTCACTTCGGTATTTTCATGGGTACACATGTCTTCTTCATAAACAGCACTAACAGTTAAGTCTTCGGTAATTGAAGAAAAATCAGAAACAATTTCATTGTACAAATATGTATAATCGACTTTTCTCCAACCCACAAAAACAGATCCATTTTTATCTGGAGCTTCTGGAGGTGCAATGGGTTCCCCATATTCTACAATATCTTCAAATACCACATCACCATCAATAAGAAAAACAACATAGCACTTTTTTGTATCTGTTTTTCCAATAACTGCCTCGCTGAAATCAGACTCGGTCTGATAGTTTAATGAACATACCCGAATATTATACTCACAATTATCAGATAAATTAGTAATTGTATATGTTGGTAATGTGACAGGTTCAATGTTCTGTTTGATTCCGTTTGCATACACATTATAGCCTGTCGCATCTTCCACATAATCCCAATTAATAGTTAGTGCATCTGAAAATCTTTCGAATATTGTAACATTTTGAGGTGCATCAAGTTTTGGTGCGTTTATATATATTGTACCGTCACTTACCCGATAATTAAGAGCTTCAAAATTGCCATTTGAAACTTCCGTAACATTTATCGCAAGAATTTTTTCACCATACGAAGCGTTTGATTTAACTTTTAATGATAAATTTAAAATACTTCCTGAGAATACTATTGGTTCGTTTATAGACACAACACTATACACAACTTTACCTAAAGTTGAAGTATTAATTATTGTTTGGGTTTTATCCAACGTGTCTGGTTTGTTTGCAGATATTAATTCAAAACAGTTTTGATCATAAAGCACTGTCAATCCTAACGCTTGAGCACCACTATTTTTACTAATGTTTACAGAAACATCTACAATATCATTTCTACTCGCCACTTTGTTGTCGGCATAGAATAAAACGGTATCTTCGGCAAATACGCATAAAGGGAAAAGCGAAATAATTAAAGCTAGTGATAGTAATAAACAAATACTCTTCTTAATCATATCTTTCTCCCTTTAATCAATATGGTCTGATAAGAAAATCTATGGTGAAGCTGCCACGATTTCTTACTTTATCCCAAACTATTTGGCACGCTTTATCAGTATCATGCCACTTTCCGTATTCATCTTGCCAACACATATTGCATTCAACCGTCTTAATATAATTGTTCGTTTTTTCGATTACAAAAATTGAATGTGCATTCCCGTTGATCCTAACAAAATCTCCCACGCGTAAATCATCAAAACTATGCGTGTAAATATGTTTGGATTTTGAAGCATATACTCCATGATAATCATAGAATATCTTATTTGCAAATCCCCAACACTGAATTGCTCCATCAAAGTAATTACAATCATACTTACCTGAACCTGAAACTATTCCCCAATGGCAAGTACATGGATGATCTGTAACATAATCACATCCTAAATTACATTTGCTGTTGGTGCATGTTGAGGCATATCCGTTATTATTATGATTTGCGTTAGTACAATGGTTCCAGTATTTTCCGTTCGGGAATTTCCTTCTGAGCCAACTAATATCCTTTAATTGACCACTTACAGGAGTACTGGTAGTTGGCTTGCTATAAGAAATATAATCAGTTGATACATATCCGTTTTTACCATTATAATTTGCCGCTATCCAACCACTACTTCCTGTACCATACACAGTAATTTTTGCGGCATACGGGATTACACATAATGCGGCAGACGAAGTAGTCGCACTTGCCCGCAGATTTAGTCCAACATCCGCTGTAACCCATGCATCTTTGGCAACATTTACGGTGACTTTTGTAACCGGACGGCGATCACTGGAAACGCCTTTAACATAAATGGTGCAGGTTCCATGTCCTTTTGCGGTGATCAGACCATTAGCGCTTACGGTTGCTACGGCGGTATTATCCGAATACCATTCTAAAGAATCCTGACCGCCGGTAATAGTAGCATTTAATTGCGAAGTGCTACCGGTGTTATTCAATGTAACCGACGCTTTATCAATCGTAATGGTAACCGGAGTCCATTTTGCATATAGGGTTAAATCATAGTTTGCAATTCTATCGGTACCGAAATTCCAAGCATTCGTGCAAGCGGAATCTTTATACCATCCGGCAAAACCATAACCTAAACGGGTAGGTGCGGCAGGTGCTGTAAAGGTAGTGTTATAAACGGCACTTTTCCCGGAAACGGCAGAGCCACCCATAGAATTAAAGATAATATTATATGTGTTAATTGTATAATGTGCGTAAGCGGTACGCTCACCGGTGGCAGAAGTAATGGAAAAATCGGTAATTCTTTCTCCGTCTTCTGCCGCAGTATACCAACCGGCAAAGGAATATCCCGTCTTTTGCGGATCTGTCGGAGGTGTAGCTACTCCGTTAACCGTTACATCCTGACGATAAATCTCCGATCCGTCTTCATTCAAGAAGATAAAATCATAATGCGCATCTTCGTACATTGCAGTAATGACGGTATCGTCAATGATTTTTTCGGTAGATTTATCCCATCCGGTAAAGAAGTAATCCTGTCTTGAAGGGTTGTTGGGAACAATGGCGTCATCACCGTAGTAAACACGGGATTTTTTAATCTCAGTTCCGTCCCAATCTACAAAGGTGACCCAACTCCAAATACGCTTGGTGGTAACAGGCAATATCGCCGAACGGTCCGATTCTTTTAACGCATTTACGGCAGAAATCTCGATTGAATAAGTGGTTACTTGCTCTATTCTGTCTTGAATACGGTGGGGGATTAATTCACTTCCGTATTCACCTGCCAAATTTACACCGATTGCTACTTCATTTTCGGTAATAAGCTCTTCATTTACAAGCTCGCCGTCCAGATAAACATTGTAACCGAAAACATCTTTTTCGTAATCCCATGATACGGTAAACTGATAGCCGTCTAAATCCTTTACATGAATATTTTCGGGGGCGGTAATATGATAAATGGTAAAATCGTCTATTACTTCTGCAGAGTAATAAAGAATTTGCAGTGCATCACTTACCGAAACATTACCGTCGCCGTTTACATCGCCGGCTTTTCTGGCATCTGTGGAAAGCTCAATTTCCTCGGTAGAAGAAGATAATACCATAAGAGCGTCTACCGCTGTAATACGGTTATCGAAATTTAAGTCGCCATAAAGAAGTTCAACTACTTCGATAGAACCGGGATCGGTTTTTGAGACTACTAAATCATCAGAATTTACATCAGTAGCCTCAACAACATTTAATGATAAATCAAGAATATCATTGATATCGGCGGTAACCGTAAAATCCACACTAAATAATGTGCCTGATTCGGTAATCGGCTGCATAGAAGCGTAAGAAGCTATTACTTTATCTGAAACATTTCCGTTAATCGCAGAAAGCCCGTTTGAAAACAATTCTCCGGCTTCAAAATTGTTGATTAACAATTTGCTTGAATCATAAAGCAATTCCAAAGTTAAAGAGGCAATTTGAGAATCCTCTGAAACACGCACCTCAACATGAACTGACTTTTCTTCTACACCTTTTGCACTGGTAACAGAAAACTCAATCGGCGCATATACAGCCGCACTTTCTTCGGCAATAGAAGAAAGCGGTAACATTGAAAATATCATTAGGACGCACAGTGCCAGTGAACATATTTTTTTTATTGATTTTGACATTCTCACTTTCTCCTTTCGATTTAATATGCAGGAACGGTAAAAGTACCAGACCAAGCATTAGAGCCAAATTGGTCCCAATAACTACCTGAAATATTTACTGTTGTTTGTGCCGTTGTATTAACCGGAACTGTTATCCATCCCGAATATACAGTATTTGTTCTATCCGAAGAAGACGATGAACTCCATAGGTTGGATGATGCAATTGTTACTGTCCCAGTGCTAGCACCATTTGCAGAAGCATTAAAGTATTGAGCATATCCATAATAATAGTTTTTCACTATCTTATTCGTCCACTCGACTCTAATTTGTACACTGTTTGCGGTTCTGTTTCGATACTCTATTCTTGCTGCATATGTAATCCGATTGGCGCCATCATAATACCACCAAACACCACTCTTTATATATTGTGAAGTAGATACTGACGACGGAGCATAGGTAAATGTAATCGTCTTTGCGCTTGTTGAATCCCACATAACTGTTTGTGATTCCGGTGTTTTATAACCGCTCTTTGCGGGTGCGCTTATCGTGTGAGATGTACCATACTGATATGTGGCGGTTGATGTTCCCAGGGATGTTCCATTGCTGGATTTATACACAATATTGTATGTATAACTGTTTAAACTTGCGGAAGCATAAATATCAGAAGAAGTGATATCCGATGAAACTGTTATAGCTGTTTTGCCCGAACCACTTAAGGAATATCCAGTGTTTGGCGTATAAGTGACCGATAAAACATCTCCATAATAAACAGTATCATTATTGCTTAAAGCTCCTATGGATGATCCGGCATATGGCGAAGAAGTTCTACGAACAGAAATAGTATACCCTGTTCCATTGTTCCATGTAACCTGATAAGGAAACGGATTCCATTTGGCATAAAGCGTCATATTATCTTCGATTACATCGGTATCAAAGTTCCACTTTTTCACATAATTTTTATCTTGATACCATCCTTCCAGTGTAAACTGATCCCTTGCAATCAAAGCGGGAGCAGAAACGCCGGTTAAGTAAACAGCGCTGTCGCTTGCAGTTTGATTATTGTATTGATAATCAAATGTAACCGTATAAGTGTTGATTTCATATTGGGCAGTAAAAACAGCATCGGTTAGAATATGCTCAGTGTCGCCATCCCAAGAGGTAAAGGTGTAGCCCTTTCTGGTCGGATTTGCCGGTAAAACAGCTGCTTGGCCAGAAAGCACAATTTGCGTATCTAACACCGTACCGTCATAATCCTTAAAGGTAACATTACGCTCTGCTTTATCGGTACTTATTTCTAATAAACGACTTTTTTCTGATTCTTTCAAAGCATTGATTGCGGTTACTTCAAAGTTATATCGTGTATCTTGTGTTAAACCAGCAACTGTATAATTATTCTCAGTTATAATTTCACTATTAATCTTATTGCCGTCCATATAAACATTGTAGCCAATAACATATCTTGAAGCATCCCATGTTAAGTCAATGGATGTTTCATTTTTTTCGCTGACAACAAGTCCTGTAGGTGCCTCCATTGTGAAAATAGGATAGTTGGAAACGGCACCGGCAGAATACTGCAAAATAAGCAGTGCATCTGCGGCAGAAATTTTGGTATCCCCGTTTACATCGGCAACCTTAGATTGATTTTCCTCTAATTCTATCAATTGAGAATTGGCATAGAGTGTTATCAAAGCATCAGTGGCGGTAACATCACCAGAAAGGTTTACATCCCCGTAAGGCGTGTTAATCAAAGTGATTTTTCCGTTTGTTACCGTGGATGCAATTTTATAATCCTCATAATTACGGAGATCGGAAACAGTAAGAGTTACCGGAATTTCAACGAATTCCTCTCCTTGTGGTACATCGCCAATTGCTTCAAATTCAACCTCAAATAAACGACCTTCGTCATAAGTGGGGTTGACATCGGCATAAGCGACTTTAACCGTTCCACTATTTGTAATGTTTTTGGATGTTGTACCGTTTTTCAACACCAAGCCCGTTTCAATGTTTAAAGCCCTTAACATCGAAGTATCGTAGGTTAAAGTGAAAAGCCCTGCCGACATTTGAGAATTTTCTTTGATGTCAACAAAAATTTTGGTTGTTTCACCTGTGGCACAGAACGAAGTGCTGACGGAAAACTCTGCGTTTCCAACCGTTTGCTCATACGGATTGGGATCTGCGGCAAACGCTCCGGTTGGAATAACAACCGAAAACATCGCTATGCACAAAAGCATCGCTAAAAGTTTTTTTAGAGCATTCATTTCTTTTTCCTCCTGATTTTCAAAATATATATGCAAACAACTGCTACAAATACCAGTATTCCGATGCCCGATAGAATAGGAATCCGGAAATCCGATTGGCTTTTCTTTCCAGTTGGAGTTGCCTTATTTTTAACGGAAGATACTTCTACGCCTTTGGAAGTTTCTTCTATTTTATCTTTTGATGTTTGCAAATCACTTTTGTCTTTATCATCGTAGGAAGAAGGATTTTCAGGTTTTACACTATTGTCATCCTTACCGGTTGTCGTCTTAGTGTTTTCAGATATTGCTTTACTATTATTTTTGCTAGTTAAAGTTTCAGGCTTTTTATAAATTGGATTCGTTACCGTAACGGTATGTGGCGTTACCGGTATTTCATCACAGTTAATATCAATACACTCTGATATTTCATAGCTAATGTTTAGTTCTTTGCAATCCGAAGTGATTGGTTCAAAACTCGCCAACATTATTTCGCCTGATTTGACAACCGGTTCAGTGGATATGTAAGAAAGAATCACTTTTCCCGGTTTATCTGCATTGCATTTTGTAATTCCGTTTGAAATCAAAGAGCCTTCTTTATGATTTATCAACTTCACTTCGGTTGGATCATATATAACATTTAGTGTTAATCCACAAATACCGGAATTTTCTGAAACAGTAATCGTATAGGATATTTCTTTCTCAGAAACAACGGCATTGGCAGAAAAAGATGCCGAGTTCTCCATAGTTGTTGCCTTCAAAACACACATCTTACTTGATAGCATAAATAAAACAGTGATCGCTAAAAATACTGCAAAAAACTTTACTTTATTCACTTTTTAACCCCCATATTGCAGTTACCATTATATTTTATATGAATATTACCGCTTTGTCAAGTTAAAATATCATTATGATAATGCTATATCATTTTGATTATTATATTATCATTAAGGGTGATTTACTTGATTAGAGAATTGTATTCATTGGCTGAAAAAATCAAAAGTTTAAGAGATGCTGCCGGAATAACACAAACCGAACTTGCAAAAATGCTTGACATTACAAGATCTGCTGTAAACTCTTGGGAAATGGGAATTTCCATACCCCAAACACAGTATATTGTGGAATTGGCTCGAATATTCGGCGTTTCAACCGATTACCTCTTAGGTGTAGAGGAAACGGCAACTATTTCGGTAAAAGGGCTCAGCGAAAGACAGGTAAAAGCACTATGCGAAATAATAAACTGCTTTAATTTAAAAAACAAACAAGATTAAACCGGCTCCAGAATTCGGAGCCGGTTTATTACATAAAGAAAAAGTGTCCGTAAAAATACGGGCACTTTTTTCCTTTAAGGGGTTTGAGGAGAAATTTCTCGTTATACGAGAAGCCTTGAAGGAATTGCGGCTTTCCTTCTCGGCACTTTTATAATAATTGTAAATTGTTTCCGCAATATGAACTTTTTTTAAACATTTTTTAAGAATATTGTAAACAAATTCAGTCAATAATACTCTTGAAAATTAAAAAAAGGGGCAAAGATTATGCAATACGAATCACATAATAAAAAAACCAACAACAGTTTTTATATCATTATTGCCGTTTGTGCTATTGCGATAGGTCTTGTTTCCTACCTTGCAGTAGTCAAGACAGACACAAAGAACAAAAACAAGAACGGAAACGACTCTAAAAACGAATTATCTTCGGATACATCGGCATATAATAGCAGTGAAGAAGATATAATCGAGGATAACACCGTTTCGAGCGAAAACACGCAGGTAACCAAAAACACTGTAAGCGATGTACCTTATGAAGAGCCAAAGCAAGAAAAGCAAACCTTTGTTATGCCGACAAAGGGAAACATCATAAAAGGTTTCAGTGATACTTCACTACAATACGATAAAACTTACGGTGATCTTCGAATGCACAAGGGAATAGATATTTCCTGTGAAAACAATGCTCAAATCGTATCCGCTTCAAAAGGAACTATAAGCGATATAAGCGATACCGCCGAATACGGAAAAGTAATTACCATCGACCATGGAAACGGGCTTATAGTAAAATACTGCGGACTCTCGAGTGTTTGCGTTACAAAAGGTGAAGAAGTTTCGGCAGGAACGCTTATAGGCACCAACAAAAACCCGACATGCGAATGTATGGATGAAAATCACATTCACATTGAATGTACTTTAAACGGCGAAACAGTTTCTCCGGTTTCCGCTTTCGGTTTTTAATTTTAAAATACCCTGCCCTCGAATATTCGTTTAGGGGCAAAGTTTAAGCACACCGTAAATCTTTTATGCGGTGTGCTTAAATTATGTATTATTTAATATACGCCTCAAGGCGGTAAATAGGTTGACCTAAATTCATAAAGCGACTTTCGTATTCCGTAATAATATTCTCGTCCGAGTTTTCAAAATCGGTATTATGAACATCCAAAGAAACATTTTTAAGGGCAAATCCGCAACTTGAAAACTGCTCAATCGAAAATTCAAAAAAATTCATATTGTCGGTTTTTTGGTGAATTTCAGCACCCTTTTTCAAAATACGCTTATATATTTCCAAGAAGTTTTCACTTGTCAGTCTATGCGAAGCATATTTCTTTTTCGGGAACGGGCAGGAAAAATTAAGAAAAATTCCGCTGATACTTTGAGGTTTTATATGCCTTTCAATATATTCGGCAGAAATTTTTAAAAACCTTAGGTTTGCTACGCCCTCTCTTTGTGCCAATTCACACGCAGAAACGATAACATTTGAATCTTTTTCAACTGCCAAAAGGTTAATATCGGGGTGGCTTTTTGCATAAGCAACGGCAAATTTACCCTTTCCGCAACCGATTTCAAGAAACAGCGGTCTATCAGCACCGAACCACTTTTCAAAATCTATATAATCTTTATTATTTATCGCGGTATTGAAATTACGGTCCTCGGTTTCGCTTATATAAAGATATTCTTCTACACCCGAAAGTCTTTCTTCAAGGTGTTTTTTCTTTCGCATTCTCATTTATTTAATTCTTCTATCCTTGTTGCTGAATTTTTAAGATAATCGCCCTCGAAAAGTTCGATAACTCCCATATCAACCTGACGGGCAAGTTCTATATCTATGGGCATTTTATCCAAAACGGGAACTCCTGTTTCTTTTGAGATTTCATCGCTTCCGTTTCCGAAAACGGAAAACTCTTTTCCGCAGTCGGGACATTTTACATAACTCATATTTTCGATAAGACCTATTACCGGTATTTTCATCATATCAGCCATATTAAGAGCCTTTTTTACAATCAGCGAAACAAGGTCCTGAGGCGATGTTACGACAACTATACCGTCAAGAGGTATAATCTGAAATACCGTAAGCGGAACATCACCCGTTCCGGGCGGACAGTCGATAAACAAATAATCGAGATCGCCCCAAACAACCTCTTGCCAGAACTGTTTTACAAGTCCTGCGATAACAGGTCCACGCCACACAACCGGAGCATCGGCAGTTTCAAGCATCATATTAACAGACATTATCTTGATGCCTGTTTTTGTTTCAGCAGGTAAAATGCCGAGTTCGTTTTGCATTGCCTTTGCAGTTATACCAAATGCTTTTGGTATTGAAGGACCTGTTATATCGGCGTCAAGAATGCCGACTTTATATCCCCTTCTGCTCATCTCGGTTGCAAGCATTGAGGTAACCATAGATTTACCTACGCCACCTTTTCCGCTTACAACGGCTACAATATGCTTTATATTGTTAAAAGCACCGGTAGGCTCTAACATACTGCCGTTTTCTTTTGAGCCACAGTTACTCGAACATGAATCACAATTTCCGTTACATCCCATTTTTTATCACCTAATCTTAAAAATTATACATTTACAAGTTCTTTTTCGTCTTCCGTCTTTTCGTTAGTATGCGATTTGAATTTACCGATTATAAAGAATACCAATGATATTATTGCCATATAAACGGCAAGTATTAAAAGCGACGGAAGCATATACAGATACGGCACCTTTATAAACTTATGGAAAAGAGCAAGTATGCTTATACCTGCGTCGTCCATTGTAAAGAAATAATTTGCATAGGTGCAAAGTCCCGTTGCCCTTAAAATCAAGTTTATACAATGTATAAAGAACGCAAGAGAAACAAGTGTTAAAAACACCTTTGGAAAGTCCTTAAATTCGGGCTTGAAAAAGCCGAGCGTTGCGAGAGAAATGCCCGATATAACTATAAAGTAATGCGTAACATAATAACCGAGCATTCTCGGAAGCAGTAACGGCTCACCTACAAATGCGGCTTCGGGGAAAAAGAGTGCCATACCTGCACCAAGCGGAGCCAAAAAGAAAGAAAAGCCCATTATTCCCCTTTTCTTTGTCAAAACACCGATAGGAATTAAAAACATATTTATATTACAAAGTTGAAGCGGTAATTCGTTGAACCAATTAAACTTTGTAAGTTTTGGTACTGTTTTATTAAGAAAATCTTTATCGACAGACAAAAAGCCCTTATAAACAAAGAACAAAACCGCCGTAAAAAGACAAAAAGAAACGATAAAAACGGTTTTTGCCTTTTCGCTTTTATCTTTGAATATCAGTCCGATAGCAACAATAAGTGCTATAGTTATTCCCCAACAAATAAAATATAAACCGTTAAACGGTGCCATTATTAAATTCATATTCTTTTCCCCTTAAAAATCTGTTTAAAACAAAACAAAAAATTACTGCTATTAAACAGCCGCCTATTACATCTATAAAAGAATGTTGTTTTACAAATACGGTAGAAGCACAAATTAAAATCACCAGAACAAATGAAAAAAACCTTAAAAGTTTATTATTTTTCATAGGTCCTACCGTAAATGTAGTTAAATGAACGGATAATGCCTCATAACAGTGAAGACTTGGAAAGACATTGGAAGGCGGCGTGTCATTGGCATAAATAAACCTTGTAAGCCACAAAAGTATTCCCTTGCCCTCGGCAGTAGGTCTGAAATCTATCGCAGTAGGAAAGACAAGGAAAAACAACGAGCAGAATATTGCCCCCGAAAAAAATATTATTGCCTGTTTTTTAAATGCTTCTTTGTACTTAAAAAATACAAAAATCATAGGAAGCGGAACATATAAATACCAAATTATGTAAGGAATTATAAATATCGGCAAAAAAGGTATTTTATCATCTACTGAGAAATGGATAATGTGATACTTATCCACAATTATCTTTGAAAGATAATAAAAACTTCCCAAAACCAAAAAACCAAAGAACCATAAAATGTCTTTGTGTCCCCTTAAATACTTTATGATAAAAGACACCATCTTTCTATTATCTACGCAAGATAATTATATTGTTTTTCTTTACCTTTGTCAACACCGTAAAGGCAAATAAAAAAGCAGACTGCAACTTGCAGTCTGCAAAAAGTATTAAAGTCCTAAACTTACCGAAATGGCCTTGTCCACCATATTCATAGAGCCTTGGTCAAGACTTCCCATTTTTTCTCTCAATCGAGTTTTATCTATCGTACGCATTTGCTCAAGCAAAACTATAGAATCTTTTTGAAGTCCGCATCCGTCGGCATCCACTTTTATGTGAGTAGGCAGGTTTGTTTTATACTGTTGACTTGTTATTGCCGCCGCAATTACAGTTGGACTGTATTTGTTGCCGACATCGTTCTGAACTATCAGTACCGGCCTTACTCCGCCCTGTTCCGACCCTACAACGGGACTTAAATCAGCATAGTATATTTCTCCGCGTTTAATATTCATTACCGTTTCACTCTCCGAGTTGTTTACAATGATTACAGAATTATTGTTGACCGAAATAACTCTTTTTAATCGGAAATTTTTAATATTTCCCAATAACATAATATTCTAAAGACAATAACAAGTTACTTATTAGATATTTTATTGTAAAAATAAAATATCTGTGATATACTTTAAAAAAACACGAAAGAAGTTTAAAATGGAACACTATCTTGATAATGCCGCAACTACGAAGACCTGCGAAGCGGCTAAAAATGCAGCATTAGAGATTATGGATAATATCTACGGTAATCCGTCATCAACACACACTAAAGGGCGAATTGCAAAAGATTATCTTGAGTCTTGCCGAAAAACCGTAGCAGATACAATAGGTGCAAACACAGAAGAAATTATATTTACATCGTGCGGTACCGAAAGTGATAATTTTGCTATACTTATGGGTGCCGAACTGCAAAAAAGAAAGGGCAAACATATTATAAGTTCGCTTGCCGAACATGATGCCGTCAGAAAAAGTCTTGATAAACTCGAAAGTATGGGTTATACGGTAACAAGGCTAAAACCTGACAGCACCGGCTCTGTTCCCGTTTCATCTGTTATAGATGCAATTACAAGCGAAACGGTTTTAATCACCCTTATGATGGTGAATAACGAAACGGGTGCCGTAACAAGCATTAAAGAAATATCCGAAAAGGCAAAAGAAATAAATCCCGATATTTTAATTCATACCGACGCCGTTCAAGGTTTTTTGAAAGTGCCGTTTAAAGCAAAAACTTTAGGAGCGGATATGATAAGCATAAGCGGACATAAAATTCACGCAGTAAAAGGCATAGGTGCTTTATATGTTAAAAAAGGAATTAAAATCAAGCCTTTAATTGTCGGCGGAGAACAGGAAAGAGATTTAAGGGCGGGGACCGAACCAATGCCGCAAATCGCAGCCTTTGCCGCAGCATGTAAACAAGACCCGGAAATCGAAAAAATAAAAGAACTTAAAGAATACTTAATAAGCGAAATAAAGGAAAAACTTCCGCAGGTTAAATATTTAAAAACCGATGCTCCGCATATTCTAAACATTTCACTACCCGGTTATAAAAGCGAAGTTCTTATGAATTTTCTTGAAACGAAAAATATATTTGTCTCCAAAAGTTCCGCTTGTAAGCAGGGAAAACGCAGTCATGTTTTAGAGGCTATCGGTCAAACAACCGATTACATAGACGGGGCATTAAGAATAGGACTTTCAAGGTTTAATACAAAAGAAGATATAGATGCCTTGATTTCAGGACTTACCGAAGCACTCAAATTAGCACACAGATAAAAAAAATCTCCTATGATGTTCATAGGAGATTTTTTTATATACAAAATACATGTTCGCCGATAGTTGTGATTATCTTCCGTCCGAGTATCCATTTATTGGTTGACTTTTTAGGGTTATAGTAATAAATAGCTCCACCGCTTGGGTCAACGCCGTTTAGTGCATCCCTTGCCGCCGAATAAGCACTGTCGCTTACCGGCTCATAAAACTGTCCGTCGTCAAGGCAGGAAAAGGCACCTTTTTGGTATATTACCCCTGAAACCGTATCGGGAAACGATGGGTGTTCCACCCTGTTTAGCACTACCGCCCCGACAGCGACCTGACCTACATAACTCTCGCCCCTCGCTTCGGCAGAAATGAGCCTTGCAAGGAGTGTATAATCGGCAGATGAGGAACTGTTCCCCGAACCGCTTATGCCTAATTTTGCCAATGTTTTTTTGCCGACAATACCGTCAACCGTTAGTCCGTTTGCCTTTTGAAAATTTCTCACGGCAGTTCTTGTCGCCGTACCGAAAATACCGTCAATATTTCCGAAATAATAGCCCTTTTGTTTTAAAACTGTTTGTATTTGCTTTACCTCTTGTCCTGTTGACCCCATTTTTGAAAGTGCGAAAACACCCATTGTCATACAAATTGCAAAAATAAGAAAGAGTGCTAAAATTTTCACCATTCTATTCATAAAATACACCGCCTTCTATCTTATTTTGGCAAATATATATTTTTTTATTCTGAAATTTTATTTTATGATAATAATATTCATATTTCGATTTTTTGTTTTGACAAAAAATACAATACATTCAGAATATAATAACATTTGGGGGCAAGACTTTAAAAACGGCGGTGGTTTAAATGCGAGAAAATGCCAAACCGATTATAGGTACTGCAAATTTAAGCAAATCGGATATTTCGACTGCAATACTAAAAAACATTCTTGTCTTGATTTTAGGTTTTGTTTCTGCCAAAGCATCTGTAAAGGGACTTATGTTGCCATTCGGACTTTCTTTCTTAGCAGGAATGACAAGACCTCTTTATTCCTCAGCGGCAATGGGAGTATTCGCAGGGTATTTTTTTACTGCGATAGGCGGCAACGGTTTCAGATACATAGCGGCTCTCTTTGCAATTCTTGCTATAAAACTGATAACATCACCCTATAAAAAAATATCGGGTAACCCGATTTTTTTAGGCGGTATAACCTTCCTTTCGAGCAGTATAACAAATGTATTATCCTTATCGGGCGATACTGCCGATATAATAATGTTTCTTTGCGAAAGTTTTTTATCGGGTGCGGGAGCGTATTTTGTTGCTGTAAGTATTAAGGCGATAGAGCGAAAAACAATCGGTCTTTCAGCTGACGAAATGGCGTCGTTACTGATAACGGTAAGCATACTCTTAATCGGTCTTGACAAGATTAAGGTGTACGGTGTTTCAGTCGGCAAAATTTCAGGTGTCTTCTTTATTTTAGTGGCATCTAAATACGGCGGAACGCTTTCGGGAGCAATAAGCGGAATAGGTATATCCTTTGCATCGGCACTTACAGGCAAATACGACGCTTCTTTCTTTTCTTATTCATTGGGCGGTTTAACATCGGGGATTTTTTCACCGCTCGGACGGTATGCTCAGTCTGCCGCAGTTATAGTATCATTTATTATAGACAAGGCTCTTTCGGGCTTTGATACATCATTTTTCAAAAGCATTGCTGAAGCGATAATCGGCTGTATTTTCTTTATTATTATGCCTAAAAACATTGGTGCATATATAGGGAAAATGTTTTCGCTAAGCCCTAAACTTTCGGAGAACAAAGGAATTAAGCAAAATATGAACATCCGCCTTAATATGGCGGCGGAAGCACTTTCGGAAATATCCGAAACGACCGAAAAGGTTTCAAGAGAATTGTCTAAAATCAATACTCCCGATTTCGGACATATACTTACAAAAATAGAAGACGATACCTGCAAAGGTTGCAGTAACAGAACTGTTTGTTGGGAATCAAGGCGAAACTCAACCGTAAATGCAATAATGGATATAACAAAATCGCTTAAAGGCATAGCAGATATAAACTCCGATGCTACCGACCTTAAAGGGCGTTGCATAAGGTATCCTAAACTCTGCGAATCAACCGTAAAAAGGTATACAGAATACTCTTCCGCACTTGCGAGTGAAAGTCGTATTGAGGAAGTAAGAAATGTCGTTTGCAATCAATTTTACGGAATATCCGAAATGTTGATGCAACTTTCAAAAGACTTTGAAGATGAAGAAAAGTTCAACACTCCTGTTGCCATAAATGTTGCTTCGGCACTTAAAAATCTTGAAATACACTGCGAAGAAACAAGTGCTAATACCGATAAATACGGAAGAGTAAGCGTAACGGCGAAAGTTAAAAAAACGCCCGATTTAGTTCTTAACAAAAAAGAAATTATGAAAGCCTGTTCCCTCGCCTGCGAAACCGAATTTGATATTCCTTTGATAACAAATTCGGGCAACTCGGTTTATATTTCTTTATCAGAACACGCAAACTTTAAGGCGGACTTCGGAATTGAGCAAATTTCCGCAAAGGAAGATTCAATTTCGGGAGACGCATATAGTTGCTTTAATGACGGCAAAGGGCATTTTATAATGATTTTAAGCGACGGAATGGGAACAGGTGGAAGAGCCGCCGTTGACGGTGCTATGGCATCAGGTCTGATGGCGGAACTTATAAAGGCAGGTTTTTCATACGATTGCTCTCTTAAACTGCTTAATTCATCTATGCTTTTCAAGTCGAGTGATGAATCTTTAGCAACCCTTGATATCGCAAATATCGACCTGTTTACAGGAGATGTAAGGCTTTATAAAGCAGGTGCTGCCCCAACGCTTATTAAGCGTAGTGGCAGTTGCGGAAAAGCGGAAAGCAATTCACTTCCCATAGGAATTTTGAATAGCGTAAGTTTTGATACGGCTAAAATCCGCCTTAAAAACGAGGATATTGTCGTCCTTATGTCAGACGGCGTTACAAGTGAGGGAACAGACTGGATTAAGGCTGAATTAGAGTCTTTCAAGGACGGTTCGGCTCAAAATCTTGCAAGCCATTTATGTAACTGTGCCAAAAGAAGGCAAAGAGCGGAATTTACCGATGATATTACGGTTATGACAGCAATAATCAAAAAGGCAGTTTAGCAACTTTTGGTTGACAATGTATAGAAACGGTGGTATAATCCCGATAGTGAAAACCAAAAAAATTCTCAATTTGTCAATCGGGAGGGTACAATATGACAATAGGACAAAAAATAGCAATTCTTCGTAATTCTTATCAATTTTCCCAAGAGCAGTTGGCATCTCAACTTGAAGTTTCAAGGCAGTCTGTTTCAAAATGGGAATCTGATATTTCAATTCCGGAAATTTCCAAAATAATTCAGTTATCAACTTTGTTTAATGTTTCAATAGACGATTTATTAAGGGATGAAATTCCGCTTGAACCTGCATATACCGAAACCCTTTTCAAACCAAAGGAATCAGTTGCTTTTAACGGCAAATACTTCGGTACTGACGGTTTCAGAGGTGAAGCAAACGAAAACCTCACTGCAGACCATGCTTATAAAATCGGCAGATTTTTAGGCTGGTACTATTCTACTACCGCCGCATCAAAACCCAATCACAGAGCAAGAATAGTAATCGGCAAAGACACCCGCCGTTCAAGTTATATGCTTGAATATGCTATTGTTGCAGGTGTAACCTCTTCGGGTGCAGACGCATATATGTTGCATGTTACAACAACGCCGAGTGTATCTTATGTTGTACGACAGGATAATTTTGACTGCGGTATTATGATTTCCGCATCTCACAACCCGTATTACGACAACGGAATTAAACTTA
>DFHZ01000163.1 GCA_002371985.1 Ruminococcaceae bacterium UBA3710
GACCACTTCGATACGTCTCCATATAGTTATGCGACATTATTGCCGACCTATGTATTATATAATATCAAAATGATATTGTCAAGAAAATAAATTAAGAAGAGGACCGTAACAGCCCTCTTCTTAAAATGCAATTTTGCTATGAAATTAGCAGCCGCAACCGCCGCAGTTGTCGTTGTTGTTACCGCAGCAACAAACAAGACATAAAATGAGAATTAGTATCCAAGTACAATTTCCGCCAAATCCATTATTACACATTAATGAAGACCTCCTTTTTGTCTTTCACCATATACTATGATAAATATCATTTTTTGTTACATTCAAAAAAGAAATATTGACATTTTGTTTCAAATAGGCTATAATATCTCTTGTTCGTACGGAGATATCGCCTAGTCCGGTCGAGGGCGCACGATTGGAAATCGTGTAGCTCGGAAACGAGCTCGAGAGTTCGAATCTCTCTATCTCCGCCAAAAAATAAGGTGCACTTTTGTGTGCCTTATTTTTTTGTCTGTCGATCAATAAATAAGATTATTTTTATACAAATTTACAAAAAGTATAAAGTATGATATAATATTTAAAAAGTGGGGGATTTTATGATTATTAACACAGGACAAAGAACAGATATTCCTGCTTTCTACTCGGAATGGTTTGCAAACAGACTAAAAGAGGGTATCGTTTGTGTTCGCAATCCGTATTATCCTAATCAGGTTAGCCGTTACCGTCTTGACCCGTCTGTTGTTGACTGCATCGGATTTTGCACTAAAAACCCGGAGCCTATGTTTAAATATATGAATTTATTAAATAACTACGGTCAATATTGGTTTGTTACGATAACTCCATACGGACGGGATATAGAGCCTAATGTAAAGGATAAACATAAAATTATTGAAGATTTTAAATATCTATCAAGCATTGTAGGCATAAATTCGGTAGGTTGGAGATATGATCCTATTTTTATTACTGATAAATATTCTATTGAATATCATCTTCGTGCTTTTGAAAAAATGGCATCCTCGCTTGAAGGTTATACAAAAACAGTTGTAATCAGTTTTATAGACCTTTATTCTAAGGTTAAACGCAATTTTCCCGAAGCAATAGAGGTTTCAAGAGAAAATCGCCTGTTGATTGGCAAAAAGTTTGTAGATATAGCATCGGCTCACGGTATGATACTGAAACCTTGTGCAGAGGGTAATGAACTTGAAGTATTCGGTGCCGATTGTGGCGGATGTATGAAAATAAGCGATTACGAAAAAGCCATCGGCAAAAAACTTAATGCCCCTAAAAAGAGAGAGGCGAGGGCTGAATGTACTTGCTATCTTTCTTGTGATATAGGTGCATATAACACTTGCAAACATTTTTGCAGGTATTGTTATGCAAATAGCGAAACAAGCAAGGTGCTTACCATAAGTAAATTACATAACACGAACTCACCGTTTTTAATAGGCAATTATCAAAAAGACGATATTATAAGTGATGTTGCTCAAAAATCGTGGATAATTAAACAAGAAAGCATATTTTAATCAGGAGTCAATATGAATCAGACAGAAAGAAGAAAATATTTAATATCAACTCTTTTGGCAGAAGAGGATAGATATAAAAATATAGAAATACCCGATAACGAAAATGAACAAAAACAACTCTTACAAGCACTTTTTAATGTTCGTGCTCCGAAATACGTTTCAGAAGAATTTATAAAAATACAAAACGAATATTTAAAAGAAACTATAAAAAATAAAGGCGTTACCGATTATACTTCTCTTATTCCTATAAAGAAAAATATATATCTATGGCAAGGCGATATTACAACGCTTAAATGCGGGGCTATTGTTAATGCTGCTAATTCCGGTATGACCGGATGTTGGCAACCTTGTCATAATTGTATTGATAACTGTATTCATACCTATTCGGGTATACAATTAAGAGATTATTGTGCAAAAATTATGGAAGAGCAAGGCTATCCTGAACCGACAGGAGTAGCAAAGATTACTCCTGCATTCAATTTGCCGTGTAAATATGTTATCCATACAGTTGGACCTATAGTCCAAAATAGTTTGACACAAAAGCATAAAAGACAATTAGCATCTTGCTATAATTCATGCTTAAAAATCGCTAATGACAACAATGTTGACAGTATTGCTTTTTGCTGTATTTCCACAGGTGTTTTCGGTTTTCCACAGAAAGAAGCAGCAAAAATTGCTATAAAAACTGTAAATGAATATAAAAATGAAACAAACAGTAAGATTGACATTATTTTTAATGTTTTTAAAGACGAGGATAAAAAATACTATGAAGAATTATTACAACAAATCTAACGGGTATATTGAATCAATTGAGAAAGGTATTTCCGCTGTTCGCAAGTTTGATTTACATATATCCGAAGGTATAGGAACAACGGCAGAACAACTTGATAGATTAAAAAAAGAACTAAAAAATGCAGATTCAATTCTTGTCGGTGCAGGTGCAGGGCTTTCAACTTCTGCCGGTTTTACTTACAGCGGAGAACGATTTCAAAAATACTTTTTTGATTTTGCGTCAAAATACGGTATTACAGATATGTATTCCGGAGGTTTTTATCCTTTCCCCGACGAAGAAACTATGTGGGCATGGTGGGCAAGACATATCTATTTTAACCGGTATATTGATGCGTCAAAACCCGTATATACTATGTTACTTGACTTGATTAAAGATAAAGACTATTTCGTCATTACAACTAATGTTGACCATCAATTTCAGCGTTCGGGATTTGATAAAAACAGATTGTTTTATACGCAAGGCGACTATGGTCTTTTTCAAAGTGTAAACCCAAAAATCAAAATGACATTTGATAACGAAGAATGGACTTTTGAGGCTATGAAATCACAAGGTTTTGTAATTGGTGAGGACGGTAAGTTCACACTCCCCGAAGACAAAAATATAAAGATGTCCATTCCGCATAATCTTATACCTAAAACTCCAAATGGCGACTCGGTAAAAATGAATTTGCGTTCTGATAACAGTTTTGTTGAGGATATAGGTTGGCATAACGCCTCATCAAAATATGCCGATTTTATCTCTGAACATACTAATTCAAGTATTATATATTTAGAACTTGGTGTTGGCTCAAATACACCAATGATAATTAAATATCCGTTTTGGGCT
This sequence comes from Ruminococcaceae bacterium UBA3710, assembly GCA_002371985.1. Taxonomy (GTDB): domain Bacteria; phylum Bacillota; class Clostridia; order Oscillospirales; family Acutalibacteraceae; genus UBA737. The sequence goes on from DFHZ01000163.1 coordinate 3,136, forward strand.
ATGACAAAATCAAATAAAAACTCGATTTATGCCTGCCTTAATTTTAATGAGGCTTACTGTCCTAAAGAGATTGAAAAACAGTCTATTTGTATCAATAACGATATTTTAAAAACCTTAGAAGAGTTAAATTACGATAACTAAAAATAAATTAGCCGATTTAATAGCAAAATCTCTTTCAAATCGAATTGAACTTTTAAAATTGCTTTCTATGAACAATTATGATAAGGAGATTCAGATTATGATAGCACAAAGATGCTGTTAAATCTTTGCAAGTAAACCTTGAGGATAGTGAAATATCTTATCTTGAAGAGCCATATATTCCGCATGAACTCGTCGGTGTTATGGCACAAAACAAACAAAATAATTAAAGTTTTAAGGAGAAAAGATAATGAACAAAAAAATTATTCAAACCGCAGGAAGAGAGCAACTTGGGAGTTTTGCACCAACATTTGCTCATCTTAATGATGATATTCTGTTTGGCGAGGTATGGAATGCAGAGGCTATTGATACAAAAACAAAGTGTATTATTACAGTTGTTTCACTAATGGCTTCGGGAATTACCGATTCATCACTTTTATATCATTTGAAAAATGCAAAGGCACACGGAGTAACAAAAGAGGAAATTGCCACAATCATTACCCATGCTACGATGTATGTCGGTTGGCCAAAAGGCTGGGCGGTATTTCGTCTTGCCAAAGAAGTTTGGAACGAAGAGGAAACAAGCAATTCAGAAAAAGACAAATATCAAAATACAATTTTCTTTCCTATCGGCGAAAAAAATCCTTACGGAGAATTTTTTGTCGGTCAGAGTTATTTGGCACCTGTTTCGACTGAACAGATTTCTGTATTTAATGTTACATTCGAGCCTAAATGCCGTAATAATTGGCATATTCACCATGCTAAAAACGGTGGTGGACAAATGCTTATTTGTGTAGGCGGAAGAGGTTATTACAGAGAATGGGGGAAAGCACCCGTAGAAATGACACCGGGTAAGATAATCAATATTCCTGCCAATGTAAAACATTGGCACGGTGCTGCTCCCGACTCATGGTTTTCGCATTTGGCAATCGAAATTCCGGGTGAAAACGCAAGCACAGAATGGCTCGAAGCCGTATCGGAAAGCGATTACAACAATATTAAATAATCGGAGGATGTATATGAGGAAACTTATTCCATTTCTATTAGTAATAACTCTTTTTATAGGACTAATTGGTTGTTCTTCAAAGACTAATAAAACTCCTACAGAAACTAATGACACAAGCGATATTTCAAGCAAAACAGAAAATAAATCTGTAAATGATAACAGTATTGAATCCAACTCGAGTACAAACTCGAATACAGATAAAAAGGATACTCTTGTAGTAGTATTTTCTGCAACAGGAACTACAAAAAATGTTGCCAAAAAAATTGCCGAAATTGAGAATGCTGATTTTTACGAAATCGAGCCAAAGAAAGAATATACTACTGCCGACCTTAACTGGAATGACAGAAATAGTCGTTCTACAAAGGAACAGAATGACCCAAAAAGTCGTCCCGAAATAGGCAGCGAAAAAATATCTGTTAAAGAATATAAAAAGATTTATATCGGTTTTCCGATTTGGTGGGGCGAGGAGCCTCGAATTGTCGATACATTTGTAGAAAATTATGATTTTAGTGATATAACAATGATTCCTTTCTGCACATCTTCAAGCAGCAGTATCGGCAGAAGCGGACAAAACCTCGCCGAAAATGCAAAGAGCGGAACTTGGCTCGACGGTAAACGCTTTAGCGGAAGTGTATCAGAAACAGAACTTGAAAATTGGATAAACAGTTTAAAATAAACTTGGGAGACAGTTTAATGCGTTCTGTAAAATTAAACACCTTTAAAAAAATTATAGATACACTTATGACCATTATTTTACTTTGCCTTATGGCATATCAAGTTACAGGCGAAGCATTACACGAGTGGTTAGGCATATCAATGACCGTTTTGGTGATACTTCATAATTTTCTTAATTTCAAGTGGTATGCCACACTTTTTAAAGGAAAACATAATGCTTATAGAATAGTTACTGTTGTTTTTAACATTTTACTTTTTGTATCTATTATCCTTACTGCTATCTGCGGAATGGCGATAAGTACACATACATTGCCGTTTTTGTATGGAATTTTGCCTATCTCGTTTGCCAGGCGATTTCATCTTGCTATGTCTTTTTGGTCTTTTATACTTATGGGTTTTCATTTGGGATTACATATTCCAGCATTGTTTTCGGCTTTTAAACTAAATGTCAGGATTAAAAAAGTTATTATTGCAATATTTATTTGCATATCTGCTTTTGGTTTTTGGTATTTTATAAATAGCAAAATAACCGACTATATCTTTTTTAAAACACCTTTTGCTTTTTTTGATTACAATAAATCAAATCTTCTTGTCTTTTTTGAAAACTTTTCAATTCTTATTTTCTTTGCCTCAATGGGGACAACAATTGCAATTTTATTAAAGCCAAGAAAAAAACACCTTTCCGATTAAACTCGGAAAGGTGTTTTTAAAGATTAAAATATTATTTTATAGCATCAAAAATCTTTTTAGAAGCCATATAACTCTTTTCGGTTTTTTTGTCCTTCTCTAATTGAGTACCTTTAATTCTTCGGATACTTATTGATAAGTTTTGCGGATTTGTAAAAGCATCATCTTTAACATACTCATAGAAGTCTTCAGACAGAGGAATTGGCTCACCGTCAAACAAAGTATTTTCCGTTGTATTTATATTATCAAAATACTTGATTGATTTATCGTCTGTTATATAAAGAAGGGCAGACGGTTCGGAAGCAATCAAAACCTGTAGTTTAGTCATATTTGCTGTATTATTTGAATTGGGGTCAACCGAACAATTTGCAACCATAATATGAACTTCACCATCACCGTTTACATCATCACAGTATTTTTCAAAATATGATGCCATTTTTGTAGTATATGAGTCTAAAACAGGTTGATAGGTAAAATATACTATTTGCAGGTCATATTTAGTTCTTGTTGCACATTGAGTTATCATAATAGCAACAGTAATCAAAATAAGGATAGTTGCAATTATCAGTTTGCTGTAATGATACCAGATATTTGAAATCTTTTCCCCGAATGTTTTAGGGACAATCTCAATTTCGCTCGGTTTAGGTCCCGAATCCATTTCGCCTGACTGCATTTTTTTTAATTCTAAAAATTCTTTTCGTGCCAACTTTTGTTGTTTGATGGTTTCGCTTTCTTTTTTAGCCGTGATTTTTCACCTCGTTAGTATAGTTTTAAATCTATCCATAAATTTTCATAATATGAGCGGATTTCAGGGTCAATATCGTGATAATATTCGGTATACGGCATATCTTTCTCATCGGGATAGAGGATAGGGTCTTGATAATAACAGTAGTCTTCATTATTTATTACCGAGGAATTAGGGGAAGCATATCCGATATACTCGGCATTTTGCAAAGCAATTTCGGGCTCAAGCAGGAAATTGATATACATTAGTGCCGCTTCATAGTTTTTAACCGATGACGGTATACAAACTGCATCAACGAAAATATTTGTGCCTTCTTCGGGATAATAGAATTTTAAATCGGGATTTGTGTCAAGCATTGTCAGGTAATCACCGGCATAATACGGACCGATTCCTGCTTCACCGGTTTCCATTTTGCCGTAAATCTCATCCATAACATAAGATTGAAGAACGCTTTTGCCTTTTTTAAGGAGTTCACAAGCCTCAAACCATTCTGATTTTTTAGTTGAAT
>DFHZ01000100.1 GCA_002371985.1 Ruminococcaceae bacterium UBA3710
CGCGTGGTTTTCGTTATACAAAAAAAGAACGGTCAAAAGACCGTTCTTTTTTGCTTTTTAAATAATAACCTTTCGTTTGCAGACTTCTTTACATTTACCGCAGGAAGTACAGAGGGCATAATCAATAGTAGCAAGGTTATCAATAACCTTTATCGCACCGCTCGGACAATTCTTTTCACACATCGAACAAGCGATACAGGATGCCGAACAGTTCTTTACAACAGGGGCACCCTTTTGTTTATTATTGCACTTAACAAAGACCTTTGCACCCTTTGGAACAAGCGAAATAACACCTTTAGGACAGGCAGAAACGCACTTTCCGCAACCGACGCATATATCTTCGCATACTATCGGTTTACCGTCCACCATAGTAATCGCCCCAAACGGGCAGGAATTATAACAGTCGCCAAAACCGATACAGCCGTACTCACAACTAAGCGGTCCTTTATAAAGCAAATTTGCCGCCTTGCAGGACATCATTCCGTTATAGCCATACTTCGTTTTGGAAATTTCTCTGTTTCCCCCGCAACCGACAAAAGCGACCATAGGCGTAGTGTCAACATCAACGCCTAAAAGTTCGGCTAACGCACTTGCGGTAGAAGCCCCGCCCGGAGCGCATTTATTAGGCTCGGCATCGCCTTTTGCCACTGCTTCGGCATAGCCGTCGCAACCTGAATATCCACAAGCACCGCAGTTAGCACCCGGCAAACACTCTCTTATTTTCTCTTGCCGTTCATCTACCTTAACCGCCATAAACTTTGAAGCGAGAGCAAGACCCAAACCTGCAATAAGACCAACGGCGGCAACAAAAATTATGGGGAATAATATATTTTCAAACATATCTTAACCCCCTATTCCGGCAAATCCCAAGAATGATAAAGAAACTAATGCAGCCGCAATAAGCGTTATCGGAAGTCCCTTTAAAAATTCGGGTATATCAGCCGTTTCAAGTTTTTCTCTGACTCCGGCAAAAAGAATCATAGCAAGCATAAAGCCGAGTCCGGCAGCCAAAGCATTAAACAGACTTGAAACAAAATCGAGACCGTCTCTTACATTTATGAGTGTTATACCGAGCACCGCACAGTTGGTAGTAATAAGGGGTAAATAAATTCCGAGTGCCTTATATATAGGCGGAATATATTTCTTTAAAACTATTTCAATAAGTTGAACTATGGCGGCTATTACAAGTATAAACACAACCGTTTGAAGATAATTATAATCTTCTTTTAAAACATAAGTATCAATAGGCCATGTAACGGCGGTAGCGATAACCATAACAAGTGTTACGGCAACACTCATAGACAAAGCCGTTTTAACCTTTTTTGAAACACCTAAAAAAGGGCATATGCCGAGGAATTTTGAAAGCACCATATTGTTGGTCAAAATTCCGGCTAACAAAATTGAGGTTATTGCAGTAACTTTATTCATTTACGGCTACCTCCTCGTTTTCACAATTTGCTCTATCGCAAACCGCCCTTGAAGGACAATTCTCGCAACCTATTCTGTCTACGGTTTTCTTTCCGTTTTTCTTAGCGATAGCATTCGAGAGAGCCACGAGCATACCGAAAACGAAAAATCCGCCGGGAGGCAAAAGGAAAATAACCATAGGGGTTAAATGATTTGCCATATCAATACATTTATCGAAGAAACCTGCTCCTATAGTACCTGCCCCCAAAAGTTCCCTTATTATACCCATAAGTGTCAAGGTACAAGTAAAGCCTATTCCCATTCCAAGCCCGTCCAAAACACTCGGAACAAGAGAGTTTTTAGATGCAAACATCTCGGCACGGGCAAGTATTATACAGTTTACAACGATAAGCGGTAAAAAGATACCGAGCGACTTATCTATGCTTGGAGCAAATGCCTTGACAAACATTTGAACTACACTTACGAAACCTGCAATAATGGTAATAAATGCCGGTATTCTTACCTTATCGGGAATTACTTTTCTTAAAAGCGATATAACGGCATTTGAGCAAACCAGAACGACCGTTGCCGCAAGTCCCATACCGATTCCGTTTTTAGCGGAGGTGGTAACAGCCAGTGTCGGGCAGGTACCCAAAACCAGACGAAGGGTAGGATTTTCGGTAATAATACCGTTTGTGAATATTTTTAAATTTTTATTCATTTCCTGTTCCCTCGCTTTCCTGTGTTATACTTCTGCCAACAGTTTTATCAATAGTTAATGCCTTATTTACTGCCCTTGTTACCGCACTTGACGATATTGTAGCACCGGTTACCGCATTGATTTCGTTATTATTCTTATCGGCACCGCTTTTTTGTACCGTAATTTCTTTACCGCCGTCAAGTCCGCTGAACTGAGAGTACCACTCTTCGTTTCCGGTATTTTGTCCGAGTCCCGGAGTTTCATTCGATACATCCAAAACTTTAACCGCCTTGATACTTCCGTCCTGATTTACAGCGGTCATTACTTTGACATCACCGCCATAACCTTTCTCGGTTACGATATATATGTATCCGACTTCTGTTTCGCCGTTTTTTGCGACATAATATGTGCATTTTTCTGTCTCTTTTTCAAACTTGACAGAAACCGCCTTTTCTTCATAATCTTCCGCTTTAAGAACCTCTTTCATAGACTCTTTTTGCTGCTCGGCTTCTATCTGCTTTATTTTTGCTTTTGTAAGCAGGTTTGTACCCGCCAATGCACCGGTAACAACAATACAAATCACAACCATAACGATTGTAGGAATTGTTATCGGGTTTAAATCGGAAAAGAACTTTTTAATCTTATTCATTTGATTTTACCTCCTTTAAACCGAAAGGTTTTTTGAGGTTAATCTTCTCAATCTGAGGAGAGAGGATATTCATAAGAATAATTGAATAAGAAACACCCTCAGGCAGGTTGCCCCATTTTCTTATCACGAATGTTAAGAGTCCGCAACCGATACCGAAAATGAGTTTTCCTATTTTAGATGCCGGAGATGTTACATAATCGGTAGCCATAAATACAGCACCCAAGATTAGTCCGCCCGACAGAGTGAAGTAGAGGGTTTCGTTTAAACTAAACGAAAACAGATATGTCATAAGAGCGACAGTTCCGATAAACGACAGCGGTATAATCGGACTTATCACCTTTCTTAAAACCAGATAAACACCGCCGACAAGCAGTAGAAATGCGGATGTTTCGCCAATTGCACCCGATGTCATACCAAAGAAAAGTTCTTTAATTGACGGAGCCGCCTCTTTGCCGTAAAGCATAAGAGGGGTAGCACCCGTAACGGTATCAACCGAAACTTTTGTAATCGGCTCTAAATAACTGCTCATACTCGCCATTGCCGTCGGGAAAGAAACGAGAAGAACAATTCTTGCTCCTATCGCAGGGTTTACAAAATTAAAACCTAAACCGCCGAACATTTGCTTAACAACGATTATTGCAACCAAAGAACCGATTGCAGCAACATAAAGCGGTGTTTTAGGCGGTAAATTAAGTCCTAAAATAAGTCCAGTAACTATGGCGGAAAAATCGCCTACCGACTGCGGTTTTTTAAGAATTAAATTCCATAAAAATTCGCATATTACAGCCGATAAAACCGAAGTGCAAACCACGGCGGCTGCACTTAGCCCGAATATGAAAAACGAATAAGCCGTCGCTGGGATAAGGGCTATAATAACATCAAGCATTATGCCCGAAGTAGTATCTAAATGTCTTATATGCGGAGAAGAAGAAACGACCAACTTTTCCTTCATTACTTTTGCCCCCTTGAAATTGATTTTGCTACCCTCATAACCTGAGTAAGCGGTCTTTTTGCCGGACAGACATAGGAACAACTTCCGCATTCCATACAGAGATTTACATTAAGTTCTTTAAACTTTTCATAATCGCCTACCCTGTTTGCTGTCTCTACCTTTGCAGGAGTAAGTCCCATAGGACAGTTTTTGGCACATCTTCCGCAACGGATACAAGGAGTTGAAGAAACGAACTTTTGCGGATTCATAACGAGTATTCCGTTTGTTCTCTTTTCAACAACGGCATCTTTATCAACAACGGCAACACCCATCATAGGTCCGCCGGTTATAACCTTTTCATAGGCTTCGTCAACTTCTAAAGTATCAAGAATATCGGAAATTTTGGTGCCGATAGGAACCAAAAGGTTTTTAGGGGTTTTTACTGCCGTACCGTCAACCGTAATTCTCTTATGAGTAAGCGGTTTACCGGTTTCAATATAGCGGTAAAGCGAACCGATACTTGTTACATTCATAACAAGGCAACCTATATCGCTCGGCAGTTTACCGGGAGGCAAAATTCTGCCGGTTGCAGAATAAATCAAAACCTTTTCCGCACCCTGAGGATATGACGACGGAAGTTTCATAAGTTTTACTGTATCGTCCTTATCCCTTTTATCCGAAGCCATTTGAAAGAGTGTCTTTATCGCTTTCGGTTTGTTGGACTCTATACAGATAACAACCTTTTCAAGGTTTAATACCTTCTTTATAAGGTAGATACCGTTCAGCACATCTTCGTATCTTTCCATACATTCGCGGTAATCTGCCGTAAGATACGGCTCACATTCAGCCGCATTTACAACAAGAGTATCAAGTTTAGTGCCCATTGGTGGGTTAAGTTTAATATGAGTCGGGAAACCGGCACCGCCAAGACCTACAAGTCCGCAGTTTTTTGCGGCGGCAATCAAGTCTTCCTTAGTTTTAACGGGGAAAGGCTTTAAATTTTCGTCGATTTCGTTCTTGCCGTCCGATTCGATTTCTATGTATTCCTGCTTTTGACCTGTTATATCCCTTGAAGATATAGCGGTAACAATGCCTGAAACACTCGAATGGATAGGTGCCGAAACAAATGCTTCGCTATCGCCGATTTTTGTTCCTACAAAAACCTTATCGCCGACAGCGACACACGGAGTACAGGGAGCACCGATATTCATAACCATCGGTATATATACCTTTTGAGGATTAAACTCTTCCGTTTCCATTTCAGCCGTTCTTTTAATATGAGGCAATGAAATCCCTGCGTGTATTCTTTTGACAGGGGATAATATACTTTCTTTTTTCTCCATTTTTGCCCTCCGCTTACTCTTCATAATTACTCCTTTATTTTACTACAAAGCCGTACCTTTTTCAAGATTTTTATACAAAATAACAAACAAGCACGGATATTTATTATCCGTGCTTATCTTTATTTCCTTGCAATACTGTTTACTATCTCAAAAAGTTCCTCGCTTAAATAGTCTTTTGGGACCCTGAAAGTCCAATTCCCCGTAGGTTTCCCCGGTACATTTATTCTCCAATTTTCGTCAAGCATTAAATAATCATAAATGGGAATTATTACCGTATTTGCGTCCGAGTCCATTGCAAGTTTTATTAAATTCAGAGGTATTTTGTATTGCGGGTTTATTTTTTCTATTATCTCTTTTTCGTAAGGGTTTGTACTGTTATAGTAGCCGAGTGTCGTATTATTATCATGGGTGCCTGTATAAACCACGCAGTTTTGGTCGAAATTTTCGGGACGGTGCGGATTATTGCTGTCGCCCGAAAATCCGAATTGCAAAACTCTCATATTTGGAAATCCCGTATCTTTAACGAGTTCCTTTACAAGAGGAGAATGGGCGCCCAAATCTTCGACGATTATCCGCATACCGCCGATTTTACCTGTCGCAACCTGCCAAAAGTTTATCCCCTCGCCTTGCTCCCATTTGCCGGACCTTGCGTCCGCACTTTCGGCAGGGATAGTATAGTAATCGGCAAAGGCACGAAAATGGTCAATTCTAAGGACATCAAACACTTTTAAATAGTGTTTAAGCCTTTTTATCCACCAATCATAACCGTTTTCCCTTAAATAGTCCCAATTATAAATCGGGTTGCCCCAAAGTTGACCTGTTTCGCTGAAATAGTCGGGCGGAACTCCGGCGACAATATCGGGTTTTAAATCTTTATCCACCAAAAAATTTTCAGGCTCTCCCCATACATCCGCACTGTCCGGAGACACATAAAACGGAATGTCCCCTATAATCATAACGCCTTTATTTTCGGCATATCTTTTAAGTTCAAAATACTGTGCATAAAAAAAGTATTGAGCGACCTTATAAAACCTGATAGTATCCTCGTTGTCCCTTAAAAATGTTTCGTAATCTTCGCCGAAGCGGTGTTTTATAAAATTCGGGATGTCGGCTAAAAATTCGGTATTATAGACACTCATAGCGGTAGAAAACACGGCATAATCATCGAGCCAATCACGGTTTTCTTCCGAAAAGACACGGTAATCTCTGCTATCGGTATTAAAATTCTCGGTTGCCTTTTTTAAAAGGGGAATTTTAAATTCTCTTACCATTTTAAAATCTATTGCGGTAGGAAATTCGCATTTCGGCAATTCGGACAACGACAAAAGCCCCTCTGACGCTAAAATATCCAAATCAATATAGAGAATTTCCCCTGCAAAACACGAGGGCGATTTATAGGGAGAATTTCCCTCGCCAAGAGGAACAAGCGGAAGCATTTGCCAATACTTTTGTCCCGTATCGCACAAAAAATCTATAAATTTGTAAGCCTCTATTCCAAGACTTCCTATGCCGTAATTTGAGGGTAACGAAGAAAGCGGCATAAGTATTCCGCTTTTTCGTTTCGGCAGTTTATCCTTTAACAGCACCAAAAGACACTTCCCAACAAAATAATATATCCTTATACTATATTATTATCATTCTGTAAAAAATTGTCAAGTGCCGAGCGTTTTACCAAAACTTATATACAATTATTTTCTCTCGTCTTTCCATTTATCCTTTACGGTCTTCTCAACCTCTTCATAGGTCTTATCGCCCTTAACATAGTCAAGCAGTGCATTCCCTACGGCAGCCAAAAACTTATCGCCGGGAAGAGAATTTATAATAACCGGAACGGCAGTTGTTTCTTCTTCCTGCAAATACCTTACTGTTTCGACTTCAAGCGGATTTTCGCCGACTTCGTTACCTTCAAATGTGTTAAACGGGGTTAAAAACTTAAGGTTTTCGGTTACATACTTTTTCCCTTTTTCGGAAGAATAAAGCCATTCGAGAAAATCGAGCGAAGCCTTTTGCTTTTCCTTGCTGACATTTTTGTTGATTGCAAGATATTTTTCTGCTTTAACGGAAAGTCCGCTGTTTTCTTCGCCGTCTATACCCATATAGACAGGCAAAAATTTAATATTTTCATTTTTTAAGACGCTCTTTGAAATTTTGGAAAGTTTTTCAAAGTCTTTACTGCTTCCGTAAAACATAGCGACCTTACCCGTCGCAAATTCAGATAATGAATCGTCAAACATTTTTGTCCCAGACAATTCTTTGGCGGTAATGGAATTTTCGGTATAAAGGTCAAAAATATTTCTGTAATTTTCGCTATATCTGAAATCGATTTCCTTTGCCCTTAAAGCGGCTATTGCAGGGCTTTTATAATCGTCATTTCGCTCAAATTCATAATATAGCGGAATATTTAAAAGGTAATTTACCCAATTCATACTATCCCCTGCCGAAAGCGAGGCGGATGCGAAAACGCCGTCAATTTTAAGTTCCGATTTTTTGGCTTTCATATCGGATACAACCTTTTTTAAAGCCTCAAAACTTTTAACATCGGCAATAGAACTATAATTGTTGTTTCTGTTTTGAAGTGCAAAGTATCTATCGGTTATTTCCTTATTATAAATAATTCCGTAAGCCTCAATATTATAAGGAATACCGTAAACTTTTTTTCCTTGTTCGTCGGTAATTGCCAAATTCTTTTTTGAAAGGTATGAGTATAATTTGCTGTCCTTTATATCGGCACAGTTTTCTTTCAAAGTGTCTAAATCATTTACACCGTCGATTACAAAAATAGTCGGTGCGTCTTCCATATTCATTTCACTTTTAAGGGTTTGATTATAACTGTTTGCAACCGTGGTCTGGACTTTTACCTTTACGCCCTTTTCCTTTTCGTAATCTTTAATGATTTCCTCATAGATACCGTCAAGTCCCGTATCGTAGTTTAAAAACTTGACAGTTTCCCCCTTATCCCCGCAACCGCAAACGGACAGCGGAATAATCAAAATCGAAAGTAATAAAACAGCAGATAAAATCCTTTTTTTCATATATTTTCCTCCTTTTTGTTTTCATATTTTATCTTTCCTCAAAAAAGGATAAAAATACAAATTTTAAAAAAATACTTGACAAAGCGTGTGTAAGAGTGTACCATATAACTGTACTAATTGACATAGTACAGTTATTGTGAGGTGAAAATATGTTTCAAATTGACTACCGAAGCGGAGTTTCGATATGCGACCAGATAATGAATAATATTATCCGCTTAAAAAGTCTTGGCGTTCTTTCGGCAGATACAAAACTTCCGAGCGTAAGAGCCTTGGCTTCAAAACTTTCCGTAAACCCGAACACCGTTCAAAAAGCCTATACCCTTTTAGAGGCAAACGGGATAATCTGCACGGTGCGAGGAAAAGGTTCCTTTGTTTGCGACGATAAAACCGCCGATAATGCCATTAAAGAAAATGCAAAATCGGACTTTAAAAAGGCTTTAATTTCAGCCTTGGACCTCGGTCTTACAAAGGACGAACTAATCGAAATAATCAACACTCATAAGGAGGAGAAAAAATGATAACCGCAAAAAATTTAACAAAAGAATTTGATGGTTTTTTGGCACTCGACAATGTTTCTTTTGAAATTGAAGATGGTACGGTTTTCGGACTTGTAGGCTCAAACGGTTCGGGAAAATCGACCCTCCTTCGCTTAATTTCCGGAGTGTTATATCCCGATAGCGGAATAGTAGGGATAGACAGGATACCGTCGTTTGATAACCCCGTAGTAAAATCTCAAATTATATTTTTAGGTGATACACCGTATTTCTTCAACCAAAGCACCCTTAAGGAAATGGCTAAGTTTTATGCTTCAATGTATCCTAATTTCAGTTATGACACATTTGAAGAAATGCTGACCGTTTTTCCGCTCGACAAAAGCAAAAAGATTTCTTCTTTCTCAAAGGGTATGCAAAGACAGGCGTCCTTGGTTCTTGCCATTGCTTCAAGACCTCGCTACCTTTTAATGGACGAGGCTTTCGACGGACTTGATGTTGTAATGCGTCGTTCGCTCTCTAATATAATTTCAAAATCTATTGAAGAAACTAATATGACGGTTGTTATCGCATCGCATAATTTAAGAGAACTTGAAGAGATTACCGACCATATCGCCCTGATACATAAGGGAAAACTTATAAGAAACGGCAAGATTGACGACCTATGCTCAAATATTCATAAAGTTCAGGTTGTTTTTGAAAACATTCCGGAACTTTCCGTATTTGAGAAACTTAATGTTATGAAAACCGAAAGAACAGGCTCGGTAATTCAAATGGTTGTTCGTGGAGAAAAGGCGGAGATTATGGAATTTATAAACAGTTTGTCGCCTGTTTTCAGCGAATGTATAGAGCCGTCGCTTGAAGAAGTATTTATCTATGAATTGGAGGTATCAGGTTATGATGTTAAAAACATCCTCGAATAAGGTAAACCCTTCGGCTAATATGTTTAGGTTTACTCTTAAACAAAATTTAGGCATTATAGTTCTTGCCACAATAGCATTTTTGCTTGTTTGCCCCTCATATATGCTTATAAACTTAAACGCATTCTCATTTACAGCGGTAGAAAAAAATCACTATTTTAAAGAATGGTGCGAAAACTTTTCTTTCTTTGCTTCTATAATTTCAGGTGTTTCGGTTGTCGGAATAAATCTGCTTAATTTCTCGTTTATGTTCAAAAGAAACTCCTCTGATTTTACCGACAGTTTGCCTATAACAAGAAACGAACTCTTTTTATCTAAAACAATTTCAGGTTTCTTGATTGTACTTGTTCCGTCCGTTTTAAGCCTTTTGGCACTCGGCATAGCGGCAACTTGCTTCGGATTTTCAAAAATCTTTTTAAGTGTTTTTATTAACATTCTTTATATTATTGCAATAACCGCCGTTTGCTCCGCTTTCAGTATGATATTTATTATATCTTCGGCGAGTATCTTTGATTTTCTTTTATCCTTTGCTACCGTAAACATAGGTCTTCTTATTTTAGGAGCCATCGTTTGCAATATGTGTGAAGAACTGTTGATTGGTTACCGTGGCTCGGATTACAGAATCGTTTTACGCTACATTTCGCCTGTATCTTTTGCATATTACGGTTTCGGCTCTCATGTTTTCTCCAGCCATGCTCCACTCATTTATTTCCCTTACTTTATTAAAGCGATTATCATAACGGCAGTATTCTATGTAATATCGCTCTTACTTTACAGAAAACGCAAAACCGAAAGCACGGGGAAAGCCTTTGCATACAATTTCCTTTATGTGATTTGTGCTTTTTTGATTTCATTCTGTGCTTCTTACGCATTCGGTGCGGTTTTTGCAGACGGTGTAAACTTCAATTCGGGAATTTTCTACCTTTTTGCAATAATCGGCGGTTTGATTGCAGGTGTTGTATACGGTGCTATTACATCAAGAGGTTTCAAAACAATTAAAAAGTCGCTGATTATCGGCGGAGTTTCATTCGTAATTATGGTCGCCTTGGCAGGTTCAATTAAAATAGATGTCATAGGTTATAACAAGAGAATACCGTCAAAAGAAAATGTCAAAGTCGCTTCTGTTAAAATTTGGTCTGATAATGTTTCCTATACCGACCCGACATTTGTTATAGACCTTCACAAAAAGATTATAACCGAAAATGATATTTTGATGGATTATCATGCTTTCAACCACGAACTTAAAGACGACGAATCAACCGCAACTGCCGTAGATATAAACTATACTCTTAAAAACGGCAGAACCTTAAGCAGAACATATTTGGTTTACAATAAAAAAATCGAAAAAGAACTTGAAACATTACTCAAAAGCAAAGAGCGTTTTGAAACAATAAGAAATTCTCTTACTTTGTCAAAACCGAAAACCGTAAACTTTTATGTAAATTCAAAAGACGGTAATTATTTAGATGTTTACCTTACTTATAACGAAACTCTTAAATTCCTTGATATATACGAAAAAGAGATAGCAAACAAGAAGGTATCGTCTGTATATGACGATAATAACAATTTCTATGAGATGAATTACAGCGGTAACAGTCGCTACTTCTCTTCTTCATTCTATTTCGACGAAACTTATACCGAAACTAAAAACTATTTGGATAGTTTAAATCTCGGAGACAGGGTTAAATATTACGCCGACGGTATAGAATATGCAGACTAACACCCTTAAAAAAAGAAGGCGGAGGAAACTCCGCCCGATTTTTAAAATACTTTTTGCCTTAATAATTATATTCACTTTAATATTTGTTCTTAATAAAGTTTTTAAAACCCCTAATACGGTTTTTGAGAAAAAACTGAACCTTAAATCCGTTTCGGCTCCCGATTATGTCGATGTAGAACTGATACCAAAAGGGATAGCCAGAAGGGGCACGGTTTTAAAGGAAATAAACTATATTGTTGTGCATTATACAGGCAATCCGAACTCGACCGCAAAAAACAACAGAGATTACTTTGCAAAACCCGACACGGCAGTTTGCTCTCATTTCGTTATCGGTCTTGACGGCGAGATTATACAGTGCGTTCCGCTCAACGAGAAGTCTGCCGCAAGTAACAACCGCAATATCGACAGTATTTCGATAGAGGTCTGCCATATAGATGAAACGGGAAAATTCAACGAGGCTACATATAATTCGCTTGTAAAACTTGTAGCATGGCTTTGCGATAATTCCTCGCTTACCGAAAAGGATGTCATAAGGCATTACGATGTAACGGGTAAACAATGCCCTAAATACTTTGTCGACCACAGCGAAAAATGGGAAGAATTTAAAAACGATGTAAAAGAAGAACTTAAAAAATATTGAATATTCTTAATTATAAACGGGTCAATATTATTTAATTGTTTGAAATCTGCCGTCTGACATCTGTTGTCTGTCGTCTGACATCTGTTGTCTGCCATCTGACATTATAGAAAAAAGCAACCGATTTGTTTGTCCGCAAATCGGTTGCTTTTATGTTTTAAACTTTATTCAACTATTGACTTTCCGGTCATTTCGGCAGGTTGGTCGAGCCCTAACAATTTAATAATTGTAGGACTAATATCGCAAAGTCTTCCGCCCTCACGAAGTTTCACATCCCTACCTATTACTGCAAACGGAACAGGGTTTGTTGTATGGGCTGTAAACGGCGAGCCGTCTACATCTATCATTCTGTCGGCATTGCCGTGGTCAGCGGTAAGAAGCATTACTCCGCCCATTTTAAGGGTTGCGTCTTGCACTCTTCCAACGCAGGTATCAACCGTTTCTACAGCCTTTACTGCGGCATCGAAAATTCCGGTATGTCCTACCATATCGCAGTTGGCAAAATTGAGGATAACCACATCATATTTTCCGCTCTCAATCGCTTCGCATACTTTATCGCAAACCTCATTTGCACTCATTTCGGGTTGCAAATCGTAGGTAGCAACTTTCGGGGAATTAACAAGTATTCTGTCCTCACCGTCAAACATTAC
>DFHZ01000081.1 GCA_002371985.1 Ruminococcaceae bacterium UBA3710
ATACCAATAATTTTTCCCATAATAATCTATCTCCTTAAATATTTCCTATTTATTTAATTCGCAACTTTAACCATTGCGGGTCTTATAATAGTATCACCGAGTTTAAAACCTTTTTGCAAAACTTCGGCAATCTCGTTTTCTCCAAAATTTTCATCCTCGATATGCATTACCGCTTCGTGGAAATTCGGGTCGAACTTATCGCCTGCTTTTCCTAATTCTTCAATCTCCAAAACCTCGACCAAAGAATTAAACTGCTTGATTATCATCTCGATACCTTTTATATAATCGGGACTTGCTTTATCAGAACCGTTTGCCCTTTCTATGTTATCTATAATCGGCAAGAGTTTTTTTATAACCGAGGCCTTTGCGTATTCGGCAACGCCCGATTTCTCCCTTTCGGTTCTTTTCTTGTAGTTATCAAATTCGGCTGCTGTTCTCGTAAGTAAATCGGTTTTAGCCTTTAATTCTTCTTTCACCTTTTCGAGTTCGCTGTCTTTTTTTGAAGGCTTTTTCTTTTTCTTGTCGCTTTCGGCGGACTGCTCTTTTTCTTTGACTTCTTCTTCATTCAAAGAAGTATCTTTGGTTTCTTCGTTCACCGGTTTCAACCTCCTATCGGAATGATTTATTCCTTTTTTTGCCTGTCAACAATTATCATTATATGCACTAATTTTGAAAAGTCAAGCATTTTTCAAAAATTTTTTTGACTTTCTCTGACCTTTTACAATTTGTTCATAATTTTCTCTTCTTTTATTCGTCATTATTCAGCATTTTTTAGTGTAAGAAATACGGTAAAATAAAAAGTGAATGTTGGTAATGATGTTTTATAAAAATAAAAATTTCAATAATGACTTGCAGAAAAAAGCAGATAATAAAAACGGACGGCGTAAAGCCGTCCTGAAAACAGAGGGATAAATATTCAGTATGTCGATAATCTCAAATATTGACTATTTTTGTAAAAAGATGTATTATTGATGTTGGAAGTTGTAAGCGGAGTTTGGCGAAGAGTTCTTATCAACAACTTTAAATTTTCTGCGTCTTAAATTACAGGCTATTTTTTCTTCAAAACGGATAAACAAATCCTCATGAAAAACAGCCCAAAGCGTAAAACTTACAAGCAGAACTTCAAAAACCGTACTTAATACCTGTGGAAAACTCATAACATACCTCCGCCGAACAAATGTTCGTTTCTGTGATTTTATTATAGTAAAAAAAGTATCTTTTGTCAAGACTTTTTTTCTGATTTTTATTATATAACCTTTGATGTCCTGAAAAAAGGACAGAGGAAAGGAGAATTGATAATGCGTTTTTTAATACTTTCCTGCAATACGGGTGAGGGTCATAACTCTGCCGCCAAAGCGATTAAAGAATATTTTGAAATGAACGGTTCTTATTGCGAAATCAAGGATGCGCTTTCTTTTTGGTCGAAGCAAAAATCGAAGATTATAAGCAAGGGACACATATTTATATATAGAAACCTGCCGAAACTTTTCGGGGTTTCATACCGTTTTGAGGAAAACCATCCTCCGAAAGACGGCGACGAGTCGCTTATCTATGAATTAGTTACCAACGGTTGCAATAAACTTTATTCCTATCTCCAAAGTGAAGATTATGACGGAATTATCTGCGTTCATGTCTTTTCGGCAATGATGGTTACGAAACTTAAAAGAGAGGGCAAGGTCAATATACCGTTTTATTTTATCGCTACCGATTATACATGCAGTCCCGGTGTAGGCGAGTCGGATTGCGATTTGTACTTTATTCCGCATAACGATTTAAAAGAAGAGTTTATCGAAAACGGAATACCGGCAGAAAAAATCGTTGCGAGCGGAATACCGATTAAGCAAAATTTTTATACACGGCTTGAAAAAAAGGAAGCAAAGCGGTTTCTTAATATCGATGAGGGCGAGCGTGTAGTTTTACTTGCTTGTGGAAGTATGGGTTGCGGACCTATTAAGGAACTGACCGATAAACTGCCGAAAGTTTTGCCGAGCGGTGTAAGGCTTGTAGTCGTTTGCGGAAACAACAAAAAGTTGTATACACATATAAATAAAAAAAGTGTTTCTCCCAATATGACCGTTTTGGGATTTACAACGCAAATGTCGTTGTATATGGATGCCGCTGATATTATTATGACAAAGCCGGGTGGTTTAAGTTCAACCGAAGGTGCAACAAAACATAAACCGCTTGTCTTTATAAATGCGGTTCCGGGTTGCGAAACGAGAAATCTCGACTTTTTTGTTGACCACGGTTTTGCTCTTTCGGGGTACGATACCAAAGAACTTATCAGTATCATTACAAACTGTATGCTTTTCCCGAGCGATTTAGACGGGATAAGCAAAAAAATCGCCGAAAGTTTTAACCAAAATCATGCCAAAATAATATATGAAAATATAGTAAAATAAAATTCTTGACCTTTTAGGGGTGCTGTGATATAATGTTACTACCTCTGAAAGGTTCTTTTTTTTTGGAAAAATTACCTTGTTTGTGCGACTTTCAGTATATAGTATGATGCTTTCTCGTGTTACTCAATATGTAGTAAACGAGGTACTTATGCGGTCGGTCGGCTGAGGGAGGCGTTTACTTTTGCCGTAAGTTTTCGGCGAAGCAAAAAAAATTTCCGTAAACCGGGAGGTGCCGTTATGAGAGTAAAAATTACCCTCGCTTGCTCTGAGTGCAAGCAACGCAACTACAACACAATGAAAAACAAGAAAAACGATCCGGACAGGCTTGAGATGAACAAGTATTGCAGGTTCTGCAAAAAGCACACCTTGCATAAGGAAACAAAGTAAGGAGAGAACTTATGAAGACATTAAATAAACTTTGTCAGGTTCTTTGCATTGCTTTCGGTCTATGTGCGGTTGTATTGTTCTTTTTCAACTTTGCAACTATCACATACAGCGGATACGAAAGTGCCGATATGGCAGGTTCCGTTCTGGCATTCGGCGGAAGCACAAAACTCGGCGATGCAGCAATTAAGATGGCTAAATCGACCGACATCCTTTTTTGTCTTATAGTTACTGCTTTTGGATTCGTAATGAGTGTTCTTTCTTTCAAAAAGAAAGGTCTTAGATATGCAACTGCCGGATTTTCATTAGGTGTTGCTATCTATATGCTCGTTGTCAGGCTTTCAAATCCTTGGAAGTTCGTTGATGCTCGTGCAGAACTTAAAGAAACAGGCACGGCCTTAACAGCAACAAAGGTTGTTTATTCAAACTTTGTTACATTTATTGTTATCGCTCTTTGTCTTTTCGCTGTTTTTGCAATAGCATATTTGCTTATTGACGATAAGATTGAGGCTTTAGAGTCCAAGGGTGCTAAAAAGACTATTTTTGCACGAATCGGTCTGTTTTTGCGTGATTACAAAAGCGAAATCAAGAAGATTGTTTGGCCGACATTCAAGGATGTTGCTAAAAACACAGTTATCGTGCTTATAATGTGTCTTTTGGTCGGAGCTCTTATTTGGTTACTCGATTGGGGACTTGGTAGTCTTATCAAGGTTATCCTTAGTGTTAAGTAATCGGAGGTAAGATAGATGTCCGATAGTAATGAGGCAAGATGGTATGTAGTTCATACCTATTCAGGCTACGAAAACAAGGTTGCCAACGACTTGGCAACAATGGTTGAAAGCCGTGGTATGCAGGATTTAATTCAGGATATAAAAATCCCGACTGAAACTGTTACCGAAATCAAGGACGATAAAACCCGTGAGATTGAAAGAAAGATTTTTCCGGGATATGTTCTTGTTAAAATGATCGTTACCAACGATAGCTGGTATGTTGTCCGCAATATAAGAGGATGCACAGGCTTCGTAGGTCCGGGGTCAAAACCGGTTCCGCTAACCGATAGAGAGGTTGCAGCATTGGGCGTTGAAAAGCATAGCGTCGAATTAGGCTACAACATCGGAGATAATGTTAAGATTATCAGCGGACCGCTTGAAGGATACGGCGGAAAGGTTAGTTCTGTCGATATTGCAAACAATAATGTTTGCGTTGTCCTTTCTATGTTCGGAAGAGAAACTCCGGTTGAACTTGAACTCGACCAGATTTCCTTGGACGAAGATTAATTCAGTGTTAATACGCATGGAAATTGCTTATTAACTTCCGGCATATAAGTTCTTACGGTTAGGTTGACCGGCTGTAAGGTGAGCACTTATGTGTCACGGTGGGAGGAGCAGGGAAAGACCTGTTCCGCCAAGTGTTGGAAAATTTTCCAAGTAAACACGGTTACCACGAATTTTGGA
The DNA here is from genome assembly GCA_002371985.1 of Ruminococcaceae bacterium UBA3710. Lineage (GTDB taxonomy): Bacteria > Bacillota > Clostridia > Oscillospirales > Acutalibacteraceae > UBA737. The sequence continues at coordinate 4,241 of DFHZ01000081.1, forward strand.
GGTGCTTTAAATGGCTCAGAAAATTACAGGTTACATTAAATTGCAGATTCCTGCAGGTAAAGCAACACCGGCTCCACCTGTTGGTCCTGCTCTCGGTCAGTATGGCGTAAACATTATGGAATTTACAAAGGCATTCAACGAAAAGACAAAAAATGATGCCGGTCTTATAATTCCTGTTGTTATTACGGTTTATGCAGACCGTTCATTCACATTCATTACCAAGACTCCGCCTGCTGCCGTTCTTATTAAGAAGGCTGCCGGAATCGAAACCGCTTCAGGCACACCTAATAAAACAAAGGTTGCAAAGATTACAAGCGAACAGGTAAGAAAGATTGCAGAAACAAAGATGCCCGACTTAAATGCAGCAAGTATCGAATCAGCAATGAGTATGATTAAAGGTACTGCTCGTTCAATGGGCATAGAAGTAGTCGATTAATTCTCTCTTGTGGGAGGAAAATTCCGATTTGACCACTTATTGGGAGGTAAACTATGAAACACGGAAAAAAATATAATGACGGTGCAAAACTTATCGAAAACGGTAAGTTTTACGATGTAGAAGAAGCAGTTGCCGTTGCTGTTAAGACAGGAACTGCTAAGTTTGATGAAACAGTTGAGATGCATGTTCGCTTAGGTGTTGACTCTCGTCATGCAGACCAGCAGGTTAGAGGTGCGGTTGTTCTTCCTAACGGTACCGGTAAGACCGTAAGAACCTTGGTATTCGCTAAGGGCGAAAAGGCAGATGCTGCTAAAGAAGCAGGTTCTGATTATGTCGGTGCAGAAGAACTCGTTACAAAGATTGCTAACGAAAACTGGCTCGATTTTGATGTTGTAATTGCATCACCTGATATGATGGGTGTTGTTGGTCGTTTGGGTAAGGTTTTAGGTCCTCGTGGTTTAATGCCTACTCCTAAGGCAGGTACTGTAACTCCTGATGTTGCCAAGGCTGTTACCGAAGCAAAGGCAGGTAAGATTGAATATCGTCTTGATAAGACAAATATTATCCACTGCCCTATAGGTAAAGTTTCGTTCGGCGAAGAGAAAATCAAGGAAAACTTTGATGCTCTTATGGCTGCTATTATCAAGGCTAAACCGGCAGCAACTAAAGGTCAGTACATTAAGTCCTGCACCATCGCTACAACAATGGGCCCCGGAATTAAACTCAATGTTTCTAAATTCGGTGCTTAAAAAGTAATTTAAAATTTTTCCCGTACCTTTTAGGTACGGGATTTTTTCTGCTTTTTGATACT
>DFHZ01000132.1:0-1576 GCA_002371985.1 Ruminococcaceae bacterium UBA3710
TTGGATCTCATACGAAATCCAAGGTTTCTGTGTTGGCGTTGACCTATTTTTCCAACCCGTCGCCAGGCAAGTATCGTCGGCACTGGTGAGCTTAACTTCTGTGTTCGGAATGGGAACAGGTGGACCCTTACCGCAATCAACACCAACTATTCTCGTCGCCCTTATCGGCGACAAGAAAGATTATATCACAACTGTTTTTGTTTGTCAACACTTTTTTGCAATATTTTTAAATTCAGCCGTTTATCGCTTTTTTAACCTCTGAAGAGAACCAACAGTAAAGAGCCTCTCCGAGTTCTTGGAAAATAGGGTCGCCGTCGTGAGAGCATAGCATTGCGAATGTTTGCCCTATTCTTCTTTCAATATCTCCGCCTCGGCGATAAGCAAGATAATAAAACGAAAATGCACCTGTATCGCTTGAAGTCAGATAAAGTTTTGTATCGGTTGCCTTAATAGTATCCAAAAAACTCTTTTGTGCAACACCTGCGACAGCATCACTTTCAAGATATTGCTCGAAACAAATTGTTGCCGTAAAGGAAAGCAAAAGTTGTCTTTGCATAATCATTTCGGCATTATCGCTGTTCTCCGTTTTGCTTTTTACATCGTCAATATAAATAGAAGCCACGGTTTTGCCTATTTGTTTTGCCTTTGATATTTGACTTTTTGGAATTATCTCTTCGCCGATTTCCTTCTTTCGGTTTTTTTCAATATCTACCGAGGGCTTATCTCCGGCAATTTTTATGTCGTTATCGCTATACATAATGCTCCCCTCCTTAAACATGTATTTTTAAAAAACCGTTAATTTTTATCCTTTATGTTCTGAAGTGCCAATGCCAACTGTGCAGGGCAGGAAGTATCCTTAAATCCGCATTTGACACCCTTGAGTTTTTCTATGACATCGTCAATTTTCATACCCTTAACGAGTTCGCCGATACCTTTAAGGTTGCCATTGCATCCGCCGGTAAACTTTACCGATTTTATGATTTCGTCTTCTGCCTCAATTTCGATACTGCTTGAGCAAACGCCCCTCGTTTTATATGTGTATACCACTATTATCTCTCCTTAAATTTGTTGCTTCTTACGGGATGACGGAGTTTTCTTAAGGCCTTTGCCTCAATTTGTCTTATTCTCTCTCTTGTAACATTAAATTCTGTTCCAACCTCTTCGAGAGTATGACATCTACCGTCTTTAAGCCCAAATCTGAGCCTTATTACATCCTCTTCCCTTTGGGTAAGGGTATGAAGAACTGTATTTATATCTTCGTTTGTTATGGTTTTAAGTGCCGCATCGTCAGGTGCCAAAGCATCCTCATCACGAATAAAGTCCATAAGTCTTGAATCTTCTTCGGGTCCGATAGGTGTTTCCATAGAAACAGGCTCTTGGGCAACCCTCATAATCTCACGGACTCTTTCAACCGAAAGATTCATTTTTTCGGCAATGAGTTCTTCGCTCGGCTCATATCCGTTTTCGTGGAGAAGTTGACTTTGTACCTTTTTAAGTCTGTTTATGGTTTCTACCATATGAACGGGGATACGGATAGTTCTCGCCTGATCGGCTATTGCTCTTGTTATGGCTTGTC
>DFHZ01000132.1:1628-4445 GCA_002371985.1 Ruminococcaceae bacterium UBA3710
TTATCCACCATGTAGCATAGGTTGAAAACTTAAATCCCTTTGTATAATCGAATTTATCAACCGCCTTAATAAGACCGACATTTCCCTCTTGAATAAGGTCAAGGAAATACATTCCTCTGCCTACATATTTTTTTGCAATGCTTACAACAAGTCTTAAATTTGCTTCGGTAAGACGCTGTTTAGCGGCTTCGTCGCCCTCGGCAATCTTAACGGCAAGTTCTATTTCTTCGTCCGAAGAAAGAAGCGGAACTCTGCCTATCTCTCTTAAATAAATCTTAACCGGGTCATCAAGCGACATAAGTTTGAATGCTTCGTCATCTTCTAAATGCTCAACATCCACTTCTTCAAGTTGTAAATCGTCCTCGCTCGGCTCCTCGTCAAAATCGATTTCAAGTGTAGGAGGTTCTTCAAAAAGTTCAGCCAAATCGTCAGGAGCATTTTCAATATCGTCAATGCTGTCCTTCTTCTCTTCCTCGATTAACGCATCGTCATTTGTTTCAAGGTTTTCATCAATTTTAATTTCTTTCTTTTCAGACATTTAAACTTTCCCCTTTTTTTTATTTTCTATCAGGTTTTGCATACATTCGGCCCAGTTATCGTCCGACAAATTCTCCGCATCAAGCATTTTTATTCTTATTTTCTCATCAAGTATTACCTTTATACTATCATTTAATACCGTAAGAGAGTTTTTTCGTCCCTTTTCGCTGTTATAAAGCGATGTTAAAAAACTGAACTCTTCGGTACTAAGTCGTTCCCCAAAATAAGAAATATCGGGAGTTTTGCCCTCGCTTAACGGCTCGCAAACTATCGAATATATCCGAGAATTAAAGGCGGTTATCATATCTTCGGGTTTTAGTTTTTCGTATACCGAATCAAAAAAATCAGGATGCAATAACAGTACCGAGATAACCGTTTCTTCCGCTATGGCGGCGGTAGGATACTTTCGCTTTTCGGGATTTAATTCCTTGCCGCTTAACTTTGGATGAATTATATTTGAAATTTCTTTTTTTCTCGAAGCCCGATAGTTTTTCTTTCGTATTTCGTCAACCTTTGCGGAAAATGCCGTTCTTGAAATTCCGTATTTTTCGGAAATTCTTCCGATATAAAGGTCTCTTGTAATAATATCTCCGTTTTCGGCTATAATCTCTGCGGCACGGCTTAAATACTGCACCTTGCCGTCGTCGGAGTTTGTATCAATATCTTTAACGGCAGTAAGTAATTTATACTCAATTTCGCTGACTGCTCCGCTTAATAAAGCCTCAAATCTTTCTTTACCGTTTTTCTTTATGTATTCATCGGGGTCTTTTCCCTCGGGAACGACCACAACTCTTACTTCAAGACCCGTATTTTTTAGTATCTCGCTCGCTCTTTTTACCGCCTTTTGACCTGCGGCATCCGCATCAAGCATCAATATTATTTCTTTTGTATATCTTGAAATTAAATTTGCCTGTTCGTTTGTAAAGGATGTTCCAAGAGCTGCAACGGTATTCCTAAATCCTGCCTGATGGAGTGAAATAACATCCATATTCCCCTCAACCAGAATAATTTGCTCATCGCAAAAACTCTTTGCAAAGTTCATACCGAAAAGGTTTTCACTCTTTTTATATACCGGCGTATCGGCGGTATTGACATATTTTGCACCCGCCTTATCGTCGCCCGGCATTGCTCTGCCGCTGAACGCAATTACTTTTCCTCTTACATTTATAACCGGAAACATTACCCTTTTTCTAAAACGGTCATAGTATGTTCCCCTCTGACTTTTCCCGATAACATTTGCCGCTAACATATCGGAAATCGAATATCCTTTTGATTTTAAATGGTCGAGAAGGGCTGTCCACGAATCCGGGGCGGCTCCTAAGCCGAAATGCTTAATAGTCTTGACCGATAGACCTCTTTGAGTAAGATAGTCAAGTGCCCATTTGCCGTCAGGACTCATAAGATAATCATGAAAAAATTTTGCGGTTTCCCTGTTAATTTCATATATATTGTTTTTAAGTTTTGACATACTGTCGTCATAACCGTTTTCAGGTATGGTGATACCGCTTCTGTCGGCTAAAAGTTTAACCGCTTCTATATAATCAAGGTTTTCGATAAGTTTGGTAAATGTGAAAACATCGCCGCCAACACCGCAACCGAAACAATAAAACGAGCCGTTTTCGGGATACACCGTAAACGACGGCGTTTTTTCGCCGTGGAAAGGGCAGAGTCCTACCAATGTTTTCCCTCGCCTTTTTAATGATACATAGGAAGAAATCGTAGTTTCAATATCATTTCTGTATTTGATTTCGTTTATTACTTCCTCTGGTATCGGCAATATTCTCACCACCTTTTTTATAATTCTTGAATTTAAACTGCCCGACAATTAAAATCAATAAATTGACCAGAATTTCGGAATAAAAATATTATTGTAGGTTGAAACGGCGAAATGGTCGGTCATACTCGCAATATAATCGGTAGCGGCACGCTCAGGCGACTGCTCTCTCGCAATAGTCTGATACTCATTCGGCAATTTATTTATATTATATGTAAAATGCCTGAAAAGACCTTCAACAAGACCGAAAACTTTGCTCTCTTCGGATTTAGCCTTAGGATTTGTATAAACTCTGTCAAACAAGAAATCGTGGAGCATAATATAGTATTTTTCGGTTATGGGGTCCATTTTTATATCAAAGCCTTCCGAGTTTTCAACAACCGACTTTACAAGTTTGTCTATTCTCTCGCTTTTGGTGTTTCCAAGGTACTCGGTTATTTCTTTCGGAATATCCGACTCGCTTATAATATCCGCACTTACGGCGTCGTCAATATCGTGGTTTATAT
>DFHZ01000052.1 GCA_002371985.1 Ruminococcaceae bacterium UBA3710
TGAGAAATTGAATCATAACCTAAAAGCGAAGTTATAGTTGAAATAGAATAGTTTGTATTTCTAAGTAAATTACAAGCATAATTGATTTTAACATTTGTTACATAGCCAACTATAGTCTGATTTGTTTCCTTTTTAAAAAGAGCGGACATTGCCGACGGAGAATAATTCACCATAGAACAAACTTCACTTATCGGGGTTGCAAAGTATTGAGGGTCATTAAGCAATTTTAGAAGTGTAGTAAGCCATTTGGGGCTTTTCCTGTCGATTATGTCGCTGTGAGAAGTAATAAAACTGTTTAATAGCAACAATATAAGTGTTTTTGTAAGCCTTGTTTCCTCGTCAATATCAAGCGACTTTGTAATGCTGTTTGCTATATGAATCATATAGTTTAATTCTTGACTGTCCAAATGCTGCAATCTTATGCAGTTTTTACTTCGCAAAATATCGTCAGTATTTTTGTATAAGAAACCGCATTCTTTTAGAAAAAGGCGGTTAAAAGATAAGTTCACGGTAACAGCAGTATCTATACTGTCGTTGATTTGAGAGTGAACATCATCAGGTGTAATAAGTCGAATATCACCGGCAGTTAACCTTTCTTCTTTACCATTTAAGGTATGATGAAGAACACCTTTTGTTACGATAAAAATTTCAAAAAAGGTGTGTCCGTGAATTATTGTGTTTAACTGATCCCAAATTTGAAAATCTACATTTGTTTCTGCTTTTTTAAAAGCAATTTGTTCATTCAATATAATTTTCATAACAATATTAGTATAGCACCATTTTATTTAATGTCAATAAAAAATAACAAAAAATTCACAAATTGACTAAAAAAACGACAAGACAAAATCTATGCGATATGATATAATAATTGCATAAAAAAATGATTAGTATCGGTGTAGTATTTATGGATTTTTCTGATATTAAGTTTATTACAGCCCCAAAAAGAGGAAATGAAATATTTTTGTTTAAAGAAAATTTTAACAAAAATTCCAAATTATTTTCTGCACGGCTTCAGGTATGCGGATTAGGTTTCTTTACAGTAAGTATTAACGGTAAAAAAATTGATAAAGATTATTTTAAACCGCTATTTACTGATTACACCGATAGGGGTATTGATAAATATACAGATAAATATTATTCATTCTATCATACATACGATATAACAAAATATATTAAATCTGAAAATGAGTTGTTAGTTTATGTTGGCGGAGGATATTTTGAAAATAATGATAGACCGGATTTAATCAAATATAAAGATGTTCCTGCTTGGCGTTACGGTCAAAAATGTCTTAAATATTTGATAACACTTGAATATGAGGGCAAAGTCGAATATGTATTCTCTTCTCCGAAAACGCTTTGTGCGGTAACAAATAATTTATCCTCTATATATTTTGGCGATAAAATAAATTTCTGCGATACCGATTATGATTTTGAACCTTCTGCTTATTCTGAAATAAAAACAGATTTATTTCCGACTCCTTTTGGCGGTTCTGTTTCCGAAATCGTAAATGTTAAAACTGTAAATAATAAACCTAATTCATTATTATATGATTTCGGTATAAATCATACAGGCGGTTTGCTTTGCAATGTTAAGGGCAGAAGAGGTTCAAAAATTACTGTTAGATTTGGTGAGTTTTTGAATAAAGATGGCAATCTTAATACCGTTTCTTCTTCATTAATGATTGACGATGACAATTATAATCAAATATCTATTCCGCAAGAAAACACTTACATTTTGAGCGGTAATGTGGATAGAATTGAGCCTTTGTTTTCATGGAGATGTTATAGATATGTCGAAATATTATTTGACGAACCGATTGAAATTTTAAATATCAAATCACTGTTTATCCATCAAAACTGTGAACAAACAGGCAAATTCAAGTGTTCAAATAATACAATAAATAAAATTTATAAAACTTATTTACAAACGCAACTTTGCAATTTGCAATGCGGAGTACCTACTGATTGTCCACATCGTGAAAAAATGCCTTATACGGGTGATGGTTGGCTGACACAGCGTTCGGCAATGCTTTCTTTTGATTTGGAAACATTTTATTCAAAATGGCTTGACGATATAATTTGTTCACAACGAAAAGACGGATTTGTCCCTAATACTGCTCCTTTTATGGGTTGCGGAGGAGGTCTTTTTTGGGGATATTCGGTATCCGCTGTGCCACTTACGCTTTATAAGTTAAGCGGGGAAAAAGAGTATTTAAACCGTGCATATAACTCGGTAGATAAATGGATAGAGTTTTTAAATACCTTGCATAGTGGCGATTATATAATAACAAAAAAAGTGAGCAGGTGGCAAATTCCCGATTGGCTCGCACCAGATGTTATGCAAATTGATACATCTTATTTTGATACGATTTGTTTTTATAAAAGTGTAGTCGATTTTATTAAGTTTAATGAAATACTTTTCGGCAAGGCTGATAATGAACCTAATTTACTCTCCGAAAACATAAAAAATGCTATCAATAAAAAGTTTTTTAATTCAGATAATTTGACATATTCAAATGATATTCAAGGCGAAACGGTTATGGCACTTTATGTAGGGATCGTTCCCAAAGAATACGAAGAAAAAATAGCCGAAAACATAAAAAAGCACTATGACAATATAAAGCATTTTGATACAGGAATTATTATGACACCGATTTTGCTTGAAGTGTTATTAAAATGTGGCTTTTCAGAAACTGCTTATTTGCTTTTGACGGCAAAAGATTATCCGTCATACAGTTATATGTTAAAAGGCGAAACAACGATTCCAGAACATTGGAGTAAGCATTGGATACCCTTTAAACAGTCTGCTGATTTGGATGAATCGGTACTTAAAGGCGATGTCTCACATTGCCATCCGATGTATGGTGCAATAGTTGCATTGTTTTATGAAAAAATTCTCGGGATAGATAATCTTGACTGTGAAAATAAGACATTTGATATTTTTCCTCAATTTTTAGAAAAAATTAAAAATGCCGAAGGTCAAATAAAACTTGATACAGGTTTTGCGAAGATTAAATATACATCAAAAGACAATTTTAATCTTGTAATTACAGTACCTCCAAAGTACAAAGCAAGAATATTATTACCGTATGATTCTTCTGAAATAATATATGAAAAGAAAATTAAAAACAGATATACAACGATTTCCAATGATAAATATATTTATGAAGGAAATTATAGGATAAGGGTGAAATAAATATATGAAAAGAAAGTTTTTGTCAATTGTTTGTGGGCTTCTTTGCTTTTCGTGTCTTGCATCGTGCGGCGAAAAACCGGCAGCAAAACAAGTAAGTATTAATGTTGACGATTATTATACCGATGAAAAAATAATCAAACTTGCAGATTTACCCCCTAATCCCACAGATTCCGAAGCAGTAAAGTTATATAAGGATATGGGATTTAACACATTTATTCTTACCGAAGACAGCGTAAAAATGGTAGACGGCGGTAAGGTAAGTGCAGAATATCTTGATGTTATTAAATCGCTTAAAGATGAAGGGTTTAATGTTTGGATTCGCAATATGTATAACGATCCTGATTATTTTGACTGCGATACCGATAAGTCGGGCTCTAATTACGGAACACCCTATACAATGGAAAAGCGTAAAATTACAAATGAATTTACCGATGCAACAGGTTTTTATTTTGCCGACGAAGCATATATGAAAACTCTCGAAGATTTGCCTGAAACCGAGTATGACGAAAAGCAGTTTTCTGCCTTTGATCAATTCGGAAAGATTATAGATTGGAAAAACAAATACTATCCTGATGCATTTGCTCATTTCAACCATGTTCCGAGTTCTTCTATCGACCATTATAGAGGTTACTCATACGGAAAGTTTATACAAAATTTTGTAGATAATGTAGTATCAAAGTTTGAAAGCGGTGGAAGAAGCATTTGTCTTGACCATTATCCCTTCCACGAGGGAACAACCCGAATTGACGACGGATACATACTTGATTTGTTGACTTGTGCAAACATTTGCAGAGATTATAACAAAACTGCTCCTGAAGCAAAAAAGGCTATATTTGGGTTATGTCTTCAAACATTTCAGGATGTCAAATTAAAACTGCGTGATATTAAATCTGATAATGACATTTCAATGCAGATGTATACAGGTATGGCTCTCGGTACCCGTTTATATGAATATTTTTGCTATCGCTCGCTTGAGGGCATAGGCTTATACGGTATTTTAGACAGTAGCGGAAATAAAAGAATTTACGATTATGTAAAAAAGGCGACCGACCGTACAACACAGTATGAAAAGTTGGTTAATTCATTTGAGTGGCTTGGAGCAACTGCGTATAGCGGTAAAGAATCTGAAATTAAAAGCACATTTGATGAAATCTCTGAACTTGTGCTAAAAGATACAGGAGTTTTAAAAAATGCTACTTGTCGTTATGATACACTTGTAGGTTGTTTTACAAAAGGAGAACAACCGGGATATATGGTAGTTAATTTTACATCACCTGAACTAAATCAAAACGATATAGTAACTCTTGAATTTGAAAACTGCACGGATGTTTTAATTTTTACCGAAAACGGTGCTAAACAACAAAATCTTGTGGACGGTAAAATCAGACTTAACATTCCTGCCGGTCAGGCGGCATTTTTGATACCGGCATAATTAGGAGGGTACTCAGATATGAAGAGAAAAGAAAAAGACGAGGGTTTACCTAAATGTCTTAAAAAAGGGCAAATTCCTTTTTTGATTATTATGAGTATACCTGCTGTTTACGGTATAATCAGGTACATTGCAATTAACGGATATTCTATACTTTTAAGTGTTTCTGACGGTGTTCCTTTTGTAGATGATTTTACTTTGAGAAATTTTAAAATGTTTTGGCGGGATATGCAGGGTAACGGAATACTTCTGATTGCTCTTAAAAATACTCTTAAATATTTTATGGTCGGCGTTGTTCAACAATTCTTATGCTATGTTGTTGCTTACTTCCTTTATAAAGAAACACCCGGCTCAAAAGTATTGAGATTTGCACTTTATCTGCCTTGCTTAATTCCCGGTGTTGTTTCCAGTGCGATTTTTATGGAAATGATAAGAGTAAACGGTCCTGTATATAAAATAGTTAATACTTTATTTAATATGCAATACAAGGATTTACTATCCTATCCGGAAACGGCAACAAAAACTATGATAGTGTATCTTTTCCTGAACGGAATTGGCACAACATATCTTATCTATATGGGTGCAATGAAACGAATACCCGAATCTGTTTTAGAATCTGCTGAACTTGACGGTTGTAACAGATGGGGAGAATTTTGGAGAATTATTTTTCCACTAACTTTCGGAACTTACGCAACATTCTTCTTAATGTCGCTTTGCGGAATATTTGTTGCATCCGGACCAATTCTCTATATGACACAAGGTGCCGCAAAGTCTACTACTCTTGGATATTGGTTGTTTAGTCAGGTAATTAACGGTTCTTACAATTATCCGGCGGCAGTCGGTGTAATCTTCACCTTGCTTGGTATTCCTATTTTGATTATCTCCCGTAAACTGCTTAATAAGATTACTCCGGAGGTGACATACTAATGACTAAATTAAAAGAATCAAGCGGAAGAAAAAAGAGAAACGGGATAGGCAATTATGTTATTTCGTTAGTCTTATTTACATATCTGCTTTTGATTGTAATTCCTTATATTTATTCATTATTTGCATCACTTTCGACATATAAAGAATACTATTTTAATTTATTTCCGATTCCGAAAAGCGGACTCAGATGGGAAAATTATTCCGATGCATGGAATAATCTTAAACACGAC
>DFHZ01000102.1 GCA_002371985.1 Ruminococcaceae bacterium UBA3710
AGAATATGTAGTTCTACGCAATGCGATATTGGTTCGCATCATTTTGACGATAATTTGCTGAATATCCGCATGCGACCGTGTTCTGTACTTTGCTTTACATAGGGTGAAAATCATTAACATTAAGGAGAAAAATTATGAAGATCAAACTTGCCATATTGGAAAGGGATCAAAATTATCTAAACAGAATTGTTTCGGTGTTCAATACAAAGTATGCCGATAAATTTGAGATTTATTCTTTTACAAATCAGGAAGTTGCAATGTCAACTTTGGATAATGCAAAAATTGATGTTTTGGTTGCAAGCGATACTTTTGAAATTGATGTGGCATCACTGCCGAAGCGTTGTGGATTTGCATATTTTGTTGATTCTATGGATGTTGAAACAGTAAATGATCAACGTGCGATTGCTAAGTTTCAAAAAGTTGATTTGATTTACAAACAGATTTTAAGTGTTTTTTCTGAAAACGCTGTAAATGTCTCCGGGCTTAAATTAGGTGATGATGCTGCAAAAATCATCGCTTTTCAATCAGTCAGCGGTGGTTGCGGCGGTTCAACGATGGCTGCGGCCTGTGCACTTCACTATGCGGCACAAGGGAATAAGGTCCTTTATTTGAATCTTGAAAAGTTCGGTTCATCTGATTCGTTTTTTTCGGCAGAAGGACAGTTTGATATGAGCGATATTATTTTTGCACTGAAAAGTAAGAAGACAAATCTTGCCCTCAAACTTGAAAGCTGTGTAAAGCACGATTCAAGGGGAGTTTGTTTTTATTCTCAAAGCAAAATAGCTTTGGATATGCTTGAGCTATCAACTGATGATATTTTGAAATTGATAAACGAAGTAAAACTAATGGGCTCATATAATGTAATTGTTTTAGATTTGGATTTTTCAATCGACATGGAATATCTTAAAATACTCAGGCTGACACACTCGGTCGTATGGGTTGGGGACGGATCTGAGATTTCAAACAATAAACTTTTCCGTGCGTTCAACGCACTTTCAACCATTGAACAAAATGCCGATGCATCTTTAGTTAATAGACTGCAACTCATTTACAATAAGTTCAGTAGCAAAACCAGTAAAACTATTGATGAAATCGGAATTAAGAGTATTGGCGGAAATCCAAGATTTGAACATGCAACAACTACAATGGTCTTAGACCAAATATATAAAAAGGATATGTTCGATAAAATAGTCTAATTATTAAGGATTGGTAATATGGATTTTGAACAGGAACAACAATTTGTCGCTGAAATCAAAAAGTATGTGACAGAAAACTTACCTCTTAGCAGAATTGAGGATCAGGAATTAGAAGAAAAAATAGAAGATATAGTTGCCCAACGAATAGGCGACAGATATTGTTCTATTGATCAGAGAGTTTCAATAGTTCAGCAAGTATATAGTTCTATACGTGGATTTGGATTGTTAGATTCAATAATAAGTGACGATACAATCACCGAGGTTATGATCAATGGACCTGAAAATATTTTTATTGAACAAAAAGGTCGATTATTCAAACTTGACAAGCAATTTGAAAGTCAAAGAAGATTAGAAGATGTAATTCAAAGAATTGTTGGATTAGCGGGAAGGGAAGTAAATCAGGCAAATCCGATTTGTGATACAAGACTGCCGGACGGTTCCCGTGTTAACGTAGTTCTCCCGCCGATTGCTTTGTGCGGACCGACTGTTACCATACGTAAGTTTTCAAAAACGCCAATGACGATTGAAAAACTTATCCAATACGGTTCGATTACACAAGAAATTGCCAACAAATTAGAGCTTTTAGTTAAAGCTAAATATAATATTTTTATCAGCGGCGGTACTGGCTCCGGTAAAACTACATTTCTTAACGCCCTTTCAAATTACATACCCAAAGATGAGCGTGTTATTACAATTGAAGATTCAGCCGAATTGCAGATTGAAGGCGTGGATAACTTGGTAAGTCTGGAAACAAGAAATGCAAATGCATCCGGTGCAGGTCAAATAACCATTCGTGATTTAATAAAATCTTCGCTCCGTATGAGACCGGAACGCATAATCGTTGGTGAGTGTCGTGGCGGCGAAGCGCTTGATATGCTTCAGGCGATGAATACCGGTCATGACGGTTCACTCTCAACAGGTCACGCCAATTCAACGGAAGATATGCTCAGCCGACTTGAAACGATGGTTCTGCAAGGCGCAGCCGGTCTACCGCTCGAGGCAATAAGACAACAAATTGCATCGGCAGTTGATATTATTATCCATTTATCAAGGCTTCGTGATAAATCGAGAAAAACTATGGAAATCACTGAAGTTGTTGGATACGAAAATGGAAAAGTCAAGTTAAATCCGCTTTATGTTTTTGAAGAGGATGAAAACAGCACTTTGGAAAAAGTGTCAGGAAGTCTTAACAGAACAAAAAACAAGATGATTAACGATTATAAATTAAGACTTTCAGGCATAAAAACTGAGATTTGAGGTGAGAATAATGGGCTTATTTAAAAAAGAAAAAAAAGAATTAGAACCTCAGTATTATAGTTCAAGTCTTAATACACTTTTGTTGAACTATAATACCTACATAATGAGTAAAAAGGAGAAATTCCTATATGGTATCGGGTCTTTTTTTGCAGGAGGGTTGCTGGGACTGATTTTTTACGGAGGTCAGTTTAAAAATAGTGATGGCGAGAGTACATTTGCTACATACATTTGTAATTTAATTATTTTTTGTCTGGTTGGTATTATTGCTTTAAAGGTGTTTATTCCTCTAAGAAAAAAACAGTTGAAAGAGAAAAGAAAAAAGCAATTAACAATGCAATTTAGGGGTTTTTTAGATTCGCTTGCAGTTTCTCTTTCAAGCGGAATGAATGTGTCCGATTCTCTCATAAGTGCATCAAATGATTTAAAGAATGAATTTTCAGAAGACTCTTATATTGTTAATGAAGTTAATGAAATGATTAACGGAATTGAGAATAATATACCGATTGAGGAAACCATAGCTTTTCTAGGTGAAAGAAGCCAGATATCGGAGATTAAGAATTTTGGAACCGTATTTTCAATAAGCTATAGGGCCGGCGGTAATTTAAAAGATATTGTCAGGCGGACTAATGATATAATCGGCGAAAAAATTGAGATCAGCAATGAAATTGATACAACTCTTGCTTCAAACAAGACGCAGTTTAATGCAATGATGGTTATACCGATTGTTATGGTTTTGCTGCTCAAGTTTATGAGTAGTTCTTTTTCCGAAAGTTTTGCAACGATACCCGGTGTGATAGCTGTTTCAATAGCAAATGTGATTTTTTTCATATCTTATAAAATCGGACAAAAAATTATGGATATTAAAGGATAGTATTATGAGGATATTTTTACTGGCTTTAGGAACCTTTTTCGCTTTAGTTTTTATAGTTAAACTAAAAAAGGGTAAGAAATACGAGCAATATGTGAACGTGTTAGACGAATCGGCGTTCCCGTTGCATGATTTATATGTGGCAGGTTATGCATTATCAGAAAGTAAGATGTTTTCTTTAAGGGGTAGTTTAGCTAAAAACCTGAAACAAGAAGCAACTATACTTTATGAACAGCAGTATTCGGATTATTATGCAAGCGTTGCCTGGGCTCAAGCATTAACTTTTTCAATTATTCTTCCTGCATTCACATTCTTACTTGCCGGGATTATGTACAGCATGGCAGGTCTTTTGATACTTTTCGGTATTTTTTTGACAGTTTTGACTATAGTTTATTCCTTGCAGAACATGAAAAATGAATTAAGCAAAAGGACAGAAGAATGTTCACAAGAGCTTCCGGAAGTTGTTTCCACACTGGCTGTCCTTGTTAATTCAGGAATGGTTTTAAGGGAAGCATGGAAGCTCATTTCAGAGACGAATACCGGTGCGTTTTATGATTTGATGAAAAAATCTGTTGTTGATATGAATAACGGCCTCTCGGATGCGGATGCGATATTCTTGTTTGGAAAACGCTCGAATTCCGTGGAGATTAAGAAGTTTACTACGGCGCTTATTCAAAGCTTAGAAAAAGGCGGAGCAGAGCTTTCCGTATTTTTGGCAAACCAATCTTCAGAACTTTGGCAAGCCAAAAGACAGAAAATGCTCCAAATGGGCGAGAAAGCGGCAACAAAGTTGCTTATGCCGATTGTTTTGATATTTGTAGGCATTCTGATTATAGTCCTAACAGCTGCATTTGCCGGGGCACTGTTTTGATAGAATTAAACATTGGAGGTGGGAACTATGAAAATACTTAAGAATTATATTGCTAAAAAATTCTTGAGTGCAAAATTGTCTTTTGCAAGTTTTGCCAAATCCGAGAGAGGCGATACAAATTTTGTTTCAATGCTGCTTATAATTGGTATCGTTGTTGTTTTAGCGATTGCTTTTCTTGCATTGGCAAATGGTGCGATGGATACCATCGGCCAAAAAGTCACAGATTTTATTAACAGCTTATGAGTCGAGTTTTGGGGAGGATAGGGATGGTTTATTTTGTATCGATATTGTGGGGATTGGTGTCTTTAATTCTGGCAAAACTGACATTACATAGCTATGCACCATGTATTTTTATAAGATTAAATTATCCCGGCCTTCACAAAAAAACCGATTTAAAAGAAGACGGATTTTTTCAACAGAAGAAAACGGAATATATAAGCCAATCGATATTTATAAAGAATAAATTTTTGTTATCGTCACTTTTGATTACAGCTTTTGTTTTCGGGCTGCTTTCGGGAATTTGTACTGAGTTATATGGCTATACAGTTTTAGGAACTGTAAAAAGATTTTTGATATTTGAAGTTTTGCTTATTGCGTTAATTACTGATGTTGAGTTTTCGATTATACCAAATATGTGTCCATTTTTACTTATGGTGTTTGGTGTTGTTTTTAATATTTTAAATTTTGTTTTAGGTAATCCTGAATCTCCTAAGATACTTATCAACGGTTTTTGCACAACAATAATTTGTTTTTTGTTTTTAATTATAGTTAACAAGATTTCGCATAGCGGTATAGGTGCCGGTGATATAAAACTTTTGAGCTGCCTTGGATTTTTATGCGGCGTTCGGGTTACTCTCTTTACTTTATTTTTTTCATTTTTGTTTTGTGCCGTATTTTCGATTGTACTTTTAATTGCAAAAAAGAAAAAGATGAAGGATTCTCTTCAATTAGCTCCGTTTATTTTTTTTGGATTTATCGCTACGATATTCTTAGCAATTGTTTAATGAAAGGTGTTGCTATTTTTGAAATTATCTAAATCACTATTGACGGTTATTCTTATTGTTTTAATAGGCATCGGTTGGGCTTCTGCAGGTTTTGATGTTGTTTTAAAAAACACAAATAAAGAATATGATCAACATTTAGAATACGCCAAAAAGTATTATGATCGCGGATTGTATCAAATGGCGATAAAAGAATACAAAGAAGCCGGTATTATAAAAGAAAGCAAAAGCACAAATGAAAAAATACTCAACGCCTATGAAAAAAGATTTAAGGAAACCGATTCTATTTTAACCGAGTATATTTCTTTTTTAACCGATTCTATTCAAAAATATAAATCTGAAGCTAAATACTACATAAAATTATCAGATTTATATGTTTATTCTAATAATTATGAAAGCGCTTACAAAGCTCTGAAGAAGGGAACATCAAATTGTAAAAAGAATAAGGAGTTATCTAATAAATTAGAAAAACTGCTCTATTCGTTTCAATTAGATTGGATCGGGTATTCTGATATATATCCGGAGAGTAATGGCTACTATGTGGTGAAAAATAATGAGTCATGGGGAATAATTGATGATTCCGGAAAATCAATTATTGACACAGAATATAGTTTTATTACTTCCGTAGGTGATATGAAAATATTTCTGTCCTCGAAAGAAAATTCGGAGATTTTGGATACTACTGGTTTAGTACAGGGTAAAATAGACGGTATTCCGGAAAGTGCGGGTATTTTTGCTAATGATTTAATGCCAATACAGTTAGATGGCGTTTATAGCTACTACGATATTTTAGGTGACAAAAAATTTGGAAATTATAAAACGGCAAGTAATTATCATGAGGGTCGGGCGATTGCACAAAAACAAGATGACGAATGGGTTGTAGTTGATAAAAAAGGAAAAGAGACAAAAACTGAATTTAAAGATGTGCTTTTTGATAAAAATGGGAATTATGTATTTAACAATTTGATTTTTGCAAAAGTAGATAAAAAGTATTCTTTGTTTAACAAGAATTTTAAAAAAATCGGGTCCTTCTCGTGTGATAGTATTGATCCCTACGATTACGATGGATTGATTGCATTTGAAGAGAATAAAATGTGGGGATTCGTTAATTCAAAAGGTAAGATTATAATCAAACCCCAATACGAGGTTGCTAAAAACTTTTCAAATGGACTTGCTGCTGTTTGCAAAGACGGGAAATGGGGATTTATGGATAAAAACCAAAAATTAGTAATAGGCTATCAGTTTTTAGATGCAGATTACTTTAATGCCAAAAAAAATTGTTTTGTTAAAGAAAACGCAAAAAACTGGAAACTTTTGAAGTTTGTTTTAGATAAATGATATTAAGTTAATATTTTTGAGGTTGATTATAATGAAACTGTTGAAACTATTTAGAACAGGAACGCTACTGATAATTATCGTAACTATAACGATGCTGTGTGCATGTGGCAAAAAAACTGCTGATAAAAATACGAAAGATGCATCAGTAGTTTCTTCTGAAAATTTATTTAATTGGAGCGGCAATATAATTTCGAGTATTAACGAAAATGTAGAAATGGAAGAACTGATTATTCCTGCAAAATGTGAAGGATTTTCGGGGGAAGTTTTTAAAAATGTGAAAGTTAAAACAGTAAGATTTGAAGACGACGATGATATCCAATTGAATTCTGCCTTTTTAAGCGCAGAGTCAATAGAAGAAATCTATTTGCCAAAGAACCTAAAAGTCATCGATTATATGAGCTTTCAGATGTGTACAAATCTTTCAAGTATTATTATTCCTGAAAGTGTTGAACAAATCAGGCATGGCGCATTTCGAAGTTGTAAATCATTAAAAGAAATAGTTTTCAAAGGCTCAAAAATTAAGACGATAGAAAAAGAAGCGTTTGCTTACTGTGAAAGTTTGGAAACAATCCAATTGCCGGACAGCATTGAAACAATTGAACGTGATGCGTTCTACAAATGCTCAAAACTGAAGAATGTTAAAATTCCAAAGGCGCTTTCGACCATAGCAAGCAATGCATTCGCAGCTACTGCTATAACCGAAATACATATTCCCGCAGAAGTTGAGCTTAAAAGATTAGATGCCAGTGCGTTTGGAACTAACACATTTGAAATGACAGTTTATGTTAAATCCGGTTCTTATTGCGATTTGAATAGAGATAACTGGGCTTTGGATTTCAAAGAGATTATAACAGAATAATACAAATGGAGATTCATAACATATGATTAAAATTTGTTCAAATGCAGATTCTCAAAAAGGTTCTATTATGCTTGAAGGCGTATTTGGAGTTTTAGCGTCTATGTTTGTGTTGTTTTTTCTGTTATCATTCGGGTTATATTTGTATCAACAGACATTAGTCGGTATTGTTACCAATGAGGTTGCAGAAGAAATTGCAACCACATACAAATACTTGGATGTGAGTGAAAATTCTACTATAGCATTAGAAAATGTAACGAGCATAGGACGATATAGATACCTGCTTTGCTCAGGTAGATTTGATCAAGGAAACAAGCAAAAAGGTGAGAGTATAGCAACTGCGCATCTCTCTAAGACCTCGCTTGCTTTATCGGAAGACAGCTTAAATGTTTCTATTAAAAAAGTCAGTGACGATGTAGGTCGCGTACATTTTGAGGTAACACTTTCTGATTCGTATGATTTTATGTTAGGTGGATTACTCGATATAGTGGGAATAGATACTACAGATAATATTAGCAGAACTGCTATTGTCGAATCTGTTGACATTCTTAATTATGTTAATTCTGTAAAAACAGTTAATTACTTTATGGGAAAAGCTGATGAAATCCCGATTTTAAATACAATCAGTTCGGTTATCGGTACGATACGATCTGTTGCTCGCCTATTTGGTATTATCGAGTAAATATATTATTGTGATGAAGTGATATTGATGAAGAATTTTATAAAAAAATCTGTGGCGTTTTTTAATGTTCATATTAATGGTTATAAAGGCGCTGTTTCTCTGCTTTTAATATTGACTATGTTGCCAATGATGACTGCGGCGCTGTTAGTTGTTGAGTCTGCAAGATATCAAAATGCAATACAGTCACTTGATGAGATGTTAGATTGCGTTGGATTGTCCTCTATTGCTGATTATGATAAGTATATTGAGGATCGCTTTGACTTATTAGCTGTTTCTCAAAAGAAAAGCATAAATACAACATTTAACGACTACCTTCAGAGAAATTTGCCCGCACTTAAAAATGTTTATACATCTTCAACCACCAATGCAGAGGGCTGTCTTCCTTTGTCTGAAACTGCTGTGTTAAAGGAACAAATCCTGGACTATAGTGAATTATCTGTCGGTATTGAAACCTTTTACGAAGGGTTCAATATTGACGAGTTATTAAGCAAATTACAAGAGGCGATAGGTTTAGGCGATATTAATAAGTATATGGATACTGCAAGCGGGGCGGCAGATCTTGCGACGGCAGCATCAGATCTTATTACAGAATTAAAAGAATTGAAAGAAAAGTCCTCGGATTATGAAACTAAAAAATCAGAATATGAACAAGCCGCAGATGATTTTTATGAAAAAAGCGATTCTCTCATAAGTATTTTAAGAAGTAAAACGGAAAGTGGAGTGGATGATCTTTATTCTGATAGTGAAGTAAGTCAAAAGGTAAATGATTTAAAAACTGGAATAACTACTTTTAAAGATAAAACAGGTGCGTTATCCGACGCAACAAAATCATTAAAAGAAAAAGTAAGTAGCTGCTTTTCAAAGTTGAGCGATGTTACAGAAAAAGCCGGAAGTTTGCAAAGATCATATGAGCAAATACCCGGAACTACTTTGCAAGACCAATGCACAACTTCGACCAGTGAATGGGTTGTAATTGTTGCAGATGAGGCAACAGATGTATTAAACGAAGTAGTAGATCGAGGTTCCTATGCTTCCAATATGGATACACAAAAAAGCAGGCTTGATGATCAGAAAAGCAAATTAAGCAGAATAAAGTGTGATGGTTCTGATCCAGGTCAAAACAATTATGTTATAGATGTTTCCTCTAATCGCAGTGATATAGAACGGGATTTTTCAAAGATTAATACAAATGCAATCAGGAATAATGCAAGCAGTTTGATTGATGGTACAGTATCTGATTTAGATAATAATCGATCTACCATTGAGGAAAATACTAGAGCCGATATGGGGAAATTGCTAGATGTGGCTGTTGAATTACTGGGTGTTCAGCTTTTTTATGATGGTTCTTTAGATTCAAAAATATCAAGTAACGTTTTATTTCAGACGAATCCTGAAATGTCGCTAACTAACACTTTAATAACAGATGCCATAACGAAAGTCTTAGATGGTGGCAGAGGTTTTATAGAGGCATTAGGTGAATTCAATATTTTAAAAGCTCTAAAATCTTTGGCTGAATTTTTGGTTGGTATTGTAGAGTTTATTGCTTCGATAGTGACATGGATAGGCGAAACACTAATTAATCTAGCCACTTTATTGACCTCTGGTTCAGAAATGTTTAAAACATTTTTACTATCTGGTTATTGTATTTATAATTTACCTTGTCGCACAACATTTGAATCAGGAAAATCAATTAGCGGGTATAGTTATAAGAAAATATTTGATATGTTTGAAGGCACTATAGGGAATCGTTTTACGGGTTGTTTAGACGATTTAAAAAACATGGCTGATGGTTCAGAAGACGGTACCGATTTAGGATTTAAAGGTGCAGAATCGGAGTATGTTTTAATTGGCTCAAAAAACGAACTATTAAATCAAAGTGCAACATTTTTTAATATATATTTGTTCCGTCTGGTTCTTGATATAATTCCTCTATTTAAAAACGAGCAATTATCAGCTATTGCAGGTGCAGCCAATGTTGCAAGTTGGGTTGTATGGCTAGTTGCCATCCTTGCTGAACCAATGATAGATACTATAATGTTAGTAAATGGACAAGAGGAAAATTTAATTAAAGAAACGGTTTATTTTTCTTATAGCGGTAATAATGTGTTAATGCATAGAGCAGCTAATATTACAGGATTATCCGATTCCGTAAAATCAAAGCTTTCTGATTCAATTACGGCCGAAAACGGTAATGCTGATTATAAAGGGTTTTTACCAATGAATTATCAAGAGCATTTACTAATTCTATTATTATTGACTGCCTCACCGACAGAGATGTTAGCACGAATTCAAGATTTAATTAATATGGAAACCAAAGAATACTATAAAGATGACTTTGATTTTTCATTAACCAATACTTACACCAATATAAAAATTGAAAGCAATGGCACGCTAAATTCTATGTTTGATTTGGAACTCTTAACGGCAGACGGTCCTTTTTCGATTAGTAGAAAAAGATTTGTCGGATATTAGTTTCCTAGGAGGATAATATGAAGGATACCAAAGGTTCTGTAATGTTGGAAACATCTATTTTTCTACCACTATTTATCTTTTTGTTCTTGTTTTTATTTGGATTATTCTCAATTGTTATTGCTCAAAATGAAGTCAATCATGCACTGATTCAATCATCTAAAAGTGTTTCACTGGATCCATATTTGGCTGAACATGTTGACTCAATAGAAGAGTCAAAGGAGTTTTGGTCTAATTTCGGAAGTATGTTTTTGGATATTGTTCGTTCTTCAAATGATGCGCATTTTTCCTCTTCCAGCGATTGGTATGAAACAGGTAGCGGAGCGTCAACCGTTGTTAAAGACAGATTTGTAGGATATATTTCCGGTGGGGATGAGAATAAAGCAAATGAAAAATTAAAAAAACTGGGTGTAGAAAACGGTTTGAACGGTATTTTGTTTATAAGTAATATCAATGATGGAAACATTGAGACAACCATAAAGTACAACTTAAAATTTTGGTTTAATATATTCGATATTGGAAAGATACCTATGGAACAAACTATAGTTTCAAAATTATGGGGAGTTTAATACTTTTTTGGGGGATAATTTATGAATTTTGTATTTGAAAGCCAAGGAACTAATACATATTTAGTGTATGAAATTGGTGCGGAAGACACCATTGACACTATGAGCCTTGGTATGCTTACAAACAATAATATACCGGGACTTGCACCTGCAATTTTCACGCAAATGGATGCAACTAAATATATAAAGTACAATGTTTCGGCAAAAGTATCTGTTAAACAGTTTTTTGAGGGACAAGTCAATAAAAAAAGACTATTAGGTGTCTTTAACGGCATTATAAATGCCATGATGTCGGCCGAAGAATATATGATAGATATTAACTCTATACTTTTAGATTTCAACTATATATTTGCAGATGTATCAACATGTGAAACAGTTTTAATCTGCTTGCCGATTGCTGAAGCGAATACAGGAACGGATCTCGGATCTTTCTTCAAATCAATAATGTTCGGTACGCAATTTGATCAAACAGAGAATTGCGATCATGTTGCAAAGATTATTAACTATCTTAACAGCAATCCTGTCTTTTCTTTGTCGGAGTTCAAAAAGGTTATTGATAGTATAGGTAACTCCGGTGTTGTAACACAAACACCGGTTCAACAGCCAAGAGTTGAGCCGGCACCGATGCCCAAAAAGAAACCAATTCAAAAGCCTGTTCAACAGCCTCAATCTGAAATAAGACAAGAAAATCCTACGGTGGCGACTGTTCCGGTTCAGCTTATGCCACAATCTATACCCAATTATTCTAAACAAAATGCTGCGCCGGTTGCAACACCACCTGTAAATATTCCGGTTAAACCGAATGCGAAAGAATCTGATGTGCCTAATACAACAGAAAAACCCATGTCTTTTTTCTATTTAATGCAGCATTATAGCAAAGAAAACAAGGCGATTTACGATGCACAAAAAGCCGCAAAAAAAACTGGCAAGAATAATGGAATACCTACACCACCTCCAGCTCAGCCTAAAAAGCAACCCAATACTGGATTTGCTATTCCTGGTGCACCCCAAAACGCAGGTTTTGCAATTCCAGGACAACCTGCTTCTCAGGTTAATCAAGCTCAGCAACAACCGCAGAAACCGGTTCAGAAACCTGTTGCACAACCCAAGCAACAGCCGGTACAGGTACAGCAACCTACATATACACCGCCTGCTTACACCACACCCGCGCAACCGCAGGGACAGTCTGCAAGTTTTGGCGAAACCACTGTTTTGGGTGGTGGAAAGATTGGTGAGACAACTGTCCTTGGTGCTGGATCACCAGAAGTCCAGATTCGCCCTCACCTTATCAGAACAAAAAACAATGAACATATAAATCTTGATAAACCGGTATTCAGAATTGGCAAAGAAAAAAGCTATGTAGATTACTTTGTCAGTGATAACACAGCTGTAAGCAGAAGCCATTGCAATATAATCACGCGAGATGGTCAATACTTCATTGTTGATACGAACTCTACCAACCATACATATGTTAACGGTGGAATGATTCAGAGTAACGTTGAGACACAGTTGTCTCATGGAATGAAAATCAGACTTGCTAATGAAGACTTTGAGTTTAGGCTTTATTAAGGTGATCAGTTATGGATAGAAGAATATCAATAAAAGGAACAGGAAAAATTTCCGTTAGTGTTGATTATGTTGAAATACGCATAACTGTTGAAGGAAAAAACAAAAAATACGAGAAAGCTGTATTAGAAGCCACTGAATTAGTTTCTGAAATAGACAAAAATCTAGCAAAAGTAGGATTTGAAAAGAATGATCTTAAAACAGAACAATACGGTGTGCAAAAGGATTATAGTTACATGCCTAATAAAAGAGGAATTGGTATTCCAGACAGGAAAGAAAGTGGATTTGTTTGTCGCCATAATTTAAAATTGGAATTTGATTTTGAGAACAAAAAGTTAATTGATGCGGTCGTGGCCATAACAAATTGCATATCTGAATCAAAAATAGAAGTGCTTTTTACAGTTAAAGATAAAAATGCAGTAAATGAGCAACTCTTGTCTTCCGTTTCAATGAACGCAAGGCAAAAGGCAGAAATATTATGTTCGGCTGCGGGCAGTAAGCTTGGGCAACTTATTAAGATCGATTATAATTGGGAAGAGCGTGACCTATTCTCAAAAAGTCAATTTTTTGGTAATACAGCTGGGTTTCGCTTACCTCAACCTCAGTTGTCATCTTCATTTCAGGAAACCACTGTTTTGGGACAGTCGTCTGCTAGTCTTGCACCAATTCTTCCGCAACCAGTTGATATTCGTCCTGACGATATTATATTAACTGATTCCGCAATGTTTGTTTGGGAAATATTGTAATTCGGATTTAAAGAGGTAATACTTATTATTATTTGATAAATAAGAAATGAGGAATTTTAAAGTGGTTGTTTTGCTACCTGTTTATTTGGCAGTTGCCATGGCAACTGTGTTACTATTAACCAAACTTGGAGTTTCGATATGGGTTTCAATTCCTTTAGTAGCAATAGCATGTATTGTAATTATTTATGCCACTATTGTTGTTAGAAACAGAAAAAACGGCAAATGAAAAAGTTTAGTTGCATAAGCAAGAGGTGTACTTATGAATTTTATTGTTTCCGGTAATACGGATATAGGATTGACCAAATCGACGAATCAAGATAGTTTGTCGATAAAGGTCATAAATACTAAACAAGGCCGTATGGTTCTTGCAGTTTTATGTGATGGAATGGGCGGATTGGATAAAGGCGAAGTTGCTTCCGCGTCCGTCATTCGAGCTTTCGATAATTGGGCCAAGAATGATCTTCCTGCACTTTGTGAAGCGCCTATAGAAGATCCCATTATTCGTTCTCAATGGGAGAATATTATTACCGAGCAAAACAATAAAATAAAAGCATACGGCGGCGGTCTTGGCATTAAACTTGGGACAACTGTTACAGCCATGCTTTTAACGCAAACGCGGTATTACATTATCAATGTCGGGGATACACGTGCGTATGAGTTGTATAACGGCATTAGGCAAATCACAAATGACCAGACATTTGTCGCTCGTGAAGTGGCTCTTGGAAATATGACGGAAGAGCAGGCACTCACTGACGAAAGAAGAAGCGTTCTTCTACAATGTGTTGGTGCCTCGGATGAGGTTTATCCGGATATGTTCTTTGGAGATATCAAAGAAAATGCTGTATATATGCTTTGTTGCGACGGATTCAGACATGAAATTTCTCCTGAAGAAATCTATGAAAGATTTCATCCGGACAAGCTTCTTGACGAGCATAAGATGAATCAGGCATCGTTGGAGCTAATTGAACTTAATAAGCAACGCCAAGAACGTGATAATATTACGGTTGCACTTATCAGAACATTCTAAAGGGGGATAGGCAAATGCTTGAGATTGGGTCTCTTGTTGACGGCAAGTATAAAATACTAAACAAAGTCGGTCAGGGCGGAATGAGCGTTGTCTATCTCGCCATGAACGAGAAGGCTAATAAGCAATGGGCGGTCAAGGAAGTTCGTAAAGACGGCGTACTAGACTTTGAATCTGTTAAACAGGGGCTTGTTGCAGAAACAGATATTCTGAAGAAACTCAACCACCCTAATCTTCCGAGTATTATAGACGTTATTGATACAGATGAATCATTCATCATAATTATGGACTACATTCAGGGCAACTCTCTGAATAATGCCCTTGAGGAATTTGGTGCACAGCCGCAAGAAAATGTCATAGAGTGGGCAAAACAACTCTGTGATGTTCTTGGATATTTACATAGTCGTCAACCGGCAATTATTTATCGTGATATGAAGCCGGCTAATATCATGCTTAAACCGGATGGCAATGTCACTTTGATTGACTTTGGTACTGCACGAGAGTTTAAGGAAAAAAACCTTGCAGATACGACATGCCTTGGAACCGTTGGCTATGCCGCCCCAGAACAGTTTGGTGGCATGGGTCAAACGGATGCGAGAACAGACATTTACTGCTTGGGTGCGACTTTGTATCACCTTGTTACCGGTATGAATCCTTGCGAGCCACCTTATGAAATTAAGCCTATTAGAGAAATCAATCCGGCTCTTTCCAGTGGGCTCGAGAGAATCATCCAAAAATGTACACAGCGTGATCCTAACGATAGATATCAGTCGGCTGCGGAACTTATGTATGCCCTTGAACACTACAATGAAATTGATGATATTTATCGTAAAAAACAGAAAAATAAGTTAGTGAAATTTTTGATTCCGACCATCCTCACATTTGTTTTTGCCGGAGTTTCAATATGGGGATATATGTCTGCGGAAAATAAGAAAAAAGAGAATTACGACTACATATTGGCTAATGCGTCAAAAGAAAGTGATTACTATGAAGCCATTGTGACCGATCCAACCAGGACGGATGCTTATCTCGGAACCGATGATCACGAGGGACTTATTAAATTCTTGATTAACGACGGCGAATTGACATCCGAAGAAAACGGAACGCTTTCTAAATTAAGAGGTGGATTGGACGACATAAATCTAAGTGGATATTCAACCACTGTTAAAGTTCTTGATGAGCTTGAAAAAGCAGATAAAAAAGGATATTCGCGTGTTTGCTATGAAATCGGTGAAGCGTATCTGTTCTACTACAATGTTAGTGTTGAAAAAGACAAATATGCCGCTGCTGCTACCTGGTTCCAATATGCAGAGGCGGATTATCCAATTGCAAAAATGTATTGCGACATCTCTACCTGTTTGCAGAATATTGCTAAATATTCAAAAGCGGGGCAACTTGCAAAACTCAATGAGGAGTATGGTAATCTTTGGGAACAGATAACTTCGTTGAATGATAATGCGCTCAATAATTTCTCAAATGATACAGAAGGTCTTGATCTTAAACTTAGAGTATGGAATGAAATAATCAATATGATCAGAAACAATGCAAAGGAACTATGTGAAGTTTCATCACAAAATAAAGTTCTTAATCTGATCAACGGTATTTCGGATAACAGTTCAAAGATTACAAACGCTTTTCTTCAAGAAAGCATTAATTCCTTAAAGAGCAACATAGATGAAACGGTAAAAAAAGTCAACTCAATAAAGAAAAGGGAAGGATAAGGAGGCGACCGACAATGACATATGATATTTACAGGTATATTTTCTTTGGCGGCGCCGGTCTTGCTGGGTTGTGCCTGATTATAGCTGTTATTCTATTCTTTATTTTGAGAATTCCAAATGTAATCGGAGACCTTTCTGGAGCAACAGCACGCAAAGCAATTGAAAATATTAGAAATCAAAACGAAAATAGCGGAGATAAGACATATAAATCGAGTGCTGTAAATCGAGAACGAGGCAAAATAACTGATAAGATAACACAAACCGGAACTCTTATTAAGAATTCTACGGATTCAATGGGCGGTGCAATGGCAACTTCAAAAATAAGCACCGAACAGCTTGTTAACGAAGCACAACAGTCTTATGAAACTACCTTACTTGACGATAGTAGATCTAATGAAACAACTGTCTTAAATACAGGTGGATCCGGTGAGACGACGGTTCTGGATCAAGGCAGAACTGATGAAAGCGTAAACGGTTCTAATACTTTTACGATAGAGTATGAAATCACCTTTATTCATACAGATGAAGTAATAGTATAAGGTGAGAATAATGAACAAGGAATTAAATTTTTTGCTTTTAATCATTTCAATTATTTGTTTTAGTATTGTTTCAATTTGCCTATTTGTGATGTTTTTTATTGAAACTTCTGTCAGTTCACCACCATCCAGACTAAGTCTTTTATGCGGAATAGGCTTTTGGCTATGCAATATATTGGGAATGACAATTCAAATTGTTATTTCAAGGAATATTAAATGTTGGTGTCAACGCAGACGATTATTCAGAACTAGATTCAAAAAAGAGAGAATTGGTATTTTCAACATCTTCAGTAATATTCCTGCAACAATAAGCGATGTGCTATTTGCTGTATCGACAATTCTATTTATTGCTTTTATGATAATAGATTCAACAAGTATATTTGCATACATCTCTCTTTCTTTGTTGTTTTTATCCTTTAGTGCACATTGCATTTTTAATGGAAATAATTATTACTATATAACTAATTATGAGTTCATTAAGGCTCAATTAATGAAAATGGAGGACAAGTAAATGAGAACAATTAAGAACACTTCTAAAAAGATGTTGGTGCTTTTAATTAGTGCACTAATGGTTATCTCTATGTTGCCTATCGGTGTATTTTCTGTTTTTGCGTTATCAAATCCAACTCTAACGACCAATATTACAGAGAAAACATTTTATACTGAACAGGCAACAGAATTTACTTTCACGACAACAGCCGGCGCAAATGCAAATGATATGGTTCTTGGTTCGTTTACATTGCTGGATGAAAATGGCGAAGACGCACAATCAGCTGTAAAAAAATTGGAATACTTCGACGTGACCGGTAGCTGTTATCGTGAATTTTATGGTGATTTCGGTCCTGCAGCTACAGGTTTCCCGCTTACCGATGCCACAAGTCAATTCCGTGTTACCTTCAGCAAAGCTGGAAAGTATACAGTAAAAGCAGCAATGATAAATTTCCCGGATAGAAGTGTTCTTGTTGCAGCGGATGATGCAGTTATTACGGTAAAACCATATAATAGTGAATTGACTACAGATATTGATACAAAAACATTTGTAAACAATACTGAAACTGAGTTTACTTATACCACCATTGCAAATGCACAGAAAAACACAATGGTTTTAGGTGCATTTTCTGTCTTGGATAGCGATTCAAATGATGCACAAAGTTGTATTAAAAAACTTGAATACTGGGATGTAACCGGTAATTGTTATCGTGAATTTTATGGTGATTTCGGTCCTAAAGCTACAGGTTTCCCTCTTGCAGATGCGACGAGCAAATTTAGAGTTACATTTAGCAAAACAGGAACTTACACTGTAAATGCGGTGATGAAAAAATATGATGGTGGAGAAGTTATATGTTCTAATACAAAAACCATCACGGTTCAAACCAACAACTCTGTTTTAACTACGGACATTACAGAGAAAGCATTTGAAATAAATGAAGAAGTTGAATTTACATACACAACAAAGGCAAATGATTTTGCCAATACCATGATTTTAGGAAGATTTGATCTCAAAAAGAATGGGGTTGAAGTTGATAAAAATGCTATAAAACTGGAATACTGGGATGTGACCGGTAATTGTTATCGTGAATTTTATGGTGATTTCGGTCCTGCGGCTACAGGTTTCCCTCTTGCAGATGCGACGAGCAAATTCCGCGTTTTATTTAAAGAAACCGGCGAGTATAGCGTTCTTGTTCAAATGGTTACATTTGATGGGAATAATATTATTTCCGAGAATTTATCAACCATTGAAGTAAAAGACACAAAAGCTCCTATAATTTCTGAAATCACTGGCAATGCAACTGATTGGACGGATAAAGATGTCGTTTTAAAGGTTATTGCAACTGACAATAGCGGTAGCGTTGCTGAATATCGCTTAGACGGTGGCGAGTGGCAAACAAGCAATAAATTCACCATTATACAAAATGGAAAATACAAGTTTTATGCTAAAGATGCTGCAGGAAAGATCAGCGCAGTCAGCAATGAAATTGAGGTTAATTATATTGATAAAACCGCACCTGTAATCGGGGCGATTACGCTTGATCCTAATGGTTGGACTAAGGATACGGTTACAGTAACTGTCCCTGCAACTGATGTGGGAATCAACGAAATACTTTACAAAATGGATAATGGCGGATGGCAAACAAGCAATAAATTCACTATTGAAGATAACCTTATCCATAAATTCTATGTTAAGGATAGTTTGGGCAACGAAAACACAACTCCTGCTGAAATTAAAGCTGATAAGTACGATAATAAAGCCCCGATAATAAACAAAATAACACCAAACACCACTGAATGGGTTGCAGAAGAAGTTGTTATTACTGTCGATGCAACTGATGATGGAGTTCAGGGAATTTCTTATAAACTTGGTGAGAGTGGTGATTGGCAATCTAAAAATACATTCACACTTACCGCAAACGGTAAATATAAAGTATATGTAAAAGATGCACTTGACAACGAGAATACAACTCCAACAGAAATCGAAATCAGCAATATTGATAAAGTTAATCCTGAAATTGTTGATTTTACAAGTACTACTGAAAAATGGACAAATAAAAATGTAACCATCAGTGGTACTGTTATAGATGCTCAATCGGGGGTCGCTAAACTTCAATATAAAATCAACGATGGCAGTTGGTCTGATTTAGCTTTTGATACAGACGGAAAATTTTCCATAACTGTTTCAGACGAGTGCGATGTCGCCTATACATTCAAATGCGTGGATGCCGTTGGAAATCAATCTACGGGCACCTATGTTAAGTCTGTAAAGATAGACAAAACAGAAGCCAATGTTTCTGCAAATTCTATTAGTGATGCATGGAAGAATTCTCAAATCAGTATTTCTGGTTCGTTGAGTGATTCTGTCTCTGGTATTAAATCTGCAATTTATGATAATAACAACGGTGATACGGGTAATCTTACCATTGTTGGTAATGACTTCACTTTCAATACAAATGTAACCTCAAGCGGAGAATATACCTACAAAATAACAGTTACCGATAATGCTGGAAATTCAAAAGTTATCAATTCTGATGTGGTTAAGATTGACCTTGTGAACCCGGTTACATCTGTTGAACCAGCTACTGTATGGACAAATCAAGAGGTTACGGTTATTGTAACTGCAACAGATGCCAATGCCGGGATCAGCAAGGTTTATTACAAAAAGAACGGTGGAACACCCGTAGAAATAGGAATAATCGATGGTTTTTTCAAATTTATTATTCCTAACACCGCTAACGATAACGCTCAGTACGAAATATATAGTATAGATAATTCTGGCAGACAGTCTAATTCTGTTTATTACACTTCCATGCTTGACATTACCAAACCTCAGAAGCCCACAATTACCTATACGAAAGCATTAAAATATAAATTTATTGAGATGGTTACCTTTGGCCTTTACAATGCCCCGGTTACTGTAAAAATTACTTCATCAGATGATTTATCAGGTCTGAAAGAGATTAAATATTATCTTGACGAAATCGAATATAGTAAAACGCCAGAAGCAGACGGAAGTATTAGCTTTGATATTCCTGCTAACAATCAATATAAGGTTTCGGCGATATCAGTAGATAATGCCGGAAACGACAGTTCAAAAGAAATTGCCGGTTCAGATGAAACAAACAGTTTCGGTGGTGTCGTTGTGGATGATATACCGCCTGTTGTAGAGTCTGTCTCAGCCGATATTAAAACATGGACAAACGGTTCAGTTGTAATTAGCGGAACTGTATCGGATAATCTTTCAGGCGTAGAAAAGGTATATTACTTAAAAGGTGAATCAACTACCCCAATTGAGATCACAAGCTTTGATAAAGCAAATAACAAATTTGAATTCACTGTTTCTGCACAAAGTTATGAAGGAAAGTATTTTGTTTATTGCGAGGATTATTCGACAAATGTTTCAGAAAAGAAATCGGTCGATGTAAAAATGGATAATACCAACCCCGTAGTAGAGAGTCAGGGTGCAAACATTACCGTTTGGACCAACAACAAAATTACTGTTAGCGGAAAGGTTTCTGATGACCTTTCTGGTGTAGCAAATGTGTATTGGCGACAGGGTGCCGATGCTACAGAACAATCTGCAACATTAAATAGCGACGGAACATATGAATTCGATATTACTGCACGCGACTACGAAGGTTTGATTTATATTGGTTGCTATGATATTACCGGTAATAAATCAGATGAGAAAAACGTTGCCGTTAAGATGGATGCCACTAAACCTTCTGTTATTGAAGCAAATGCATCTACTTCCGACTGGACGAATGAGAAGGTGACGGTTACAGGGTCGGTTACAGACACACTCGTGAATAATGCCGTTTCAAATGTTGTTACTGTTAAGTATGCATACGATACAGTTACAAACGGTACTGCAGATTTTGATTCTACAAAGGGCACATTTACATTTGATGTGCCGGCAACAAACTTCGATGGTGAAATTACGGTTTGGTGTATTGATCAAGCGGGTAATGAATCTGAATCGGAAAAAGTTCGCGTAAGAATGGATATAACAAAACCGCAGGTTGATACAGGTAAGGCAGAGCCTGCCGAGTGGACAAACCAAAATGTGGTTGTTAGTGGCTTTGTTTCTGACATAGAAGTAAACAAAGCAGAATCCAAGGTTACCACCGTCAAATACAAGTACAATAACGGTGAAGAAAAAACAGCAACATTTGACGGTTCTAAATACACAGTTGAAATTCCTAAGCAAGATTATAAGGGTAATGTTAGTGTTTGGTGTATCGATAATGCCGGCAACATTTCTGAAACAAAAAACACTGCAGTAAAAATGGATATTACAGATCCTAATGATGTTGTAATTAAATATTCTGAGAGTTTGCTAAGTAAATTTATCAATATGGTTACTTTTGGTTTTTACAGCATAGACAAACCTTTAACCGTGAAAATTAGTGCTAAGGATAATCTTGCACTTGATAAGATAAAGTATACTGCAAGTGGTGTTAAAGGAAAAAATGATTTAACCGACGCATCATTTGGTGATACTGTAAAAGTCACCTCCACAGCCAAGAATGAAGCGGGTGATATTATTGAAGGTTATATTACCTTTAATGTTCCGGCAGAATTCAAAGGAAAAATTGAAGCAGTTGCATATGACTGTGCTGGAAACAACACTGAGCAAAAAACAAATGATAAGAATTACAATGAAGTAATTGTTGACTCTATCGCTCCTAATATTGATATTACTTATGAAGCTGTAGACAAAGAGAATACAAAAGTTCATTTTATTGACGCTCAAAATGCAAATACTGATAGTTTTGATAAAGCTAATCAGGCCCTTTACAATGGCAATGTTAATGCAACTATTACAATTAGAGAAAATAATTTCTTTGAAGGTAATAAGGAAGAAGGTAGCGTTGTTCATAAAGTTGGAATCTTAGTTACTAAGACGGATAATAATGGTGTTGTTACAAAGATAGAATATTTGCCTGAGACTGCTACTAAGTTGTATAGCGATGTTGATGAAACAGTTGAATTCAATTGGGATACAACAGGTAACACTCATAAGTTCACAATTCCTTACGACGAGGATGCAGACTATGTAATTGCCGTTGAATATGTTGATTTTTCCGGTAATAAAGCTGATATTGCCGCAAATGACGGCAACACAGGAAAAGGTTCTTATATATCTAAGATTATAACTGTGGATAAGATTGCACCTATCGTTACTGTCGAGTATGAAAATAAAGACATTAAAGCGACTTTTGGTGCAAGACAGTATTTTACTGATAATCAGTTTGCACTTATCACCGTTAAAGAACATAACTTCCGTGCTGATGATTTCAAAGCGGTTGTAACCGCAAAATATAGTGATGGCGAAACTGATGTTGCAGTAGCTGATTTTGCAAAAATTCTTAGCGATGATGCGAAATGGACTAAGGATGGTAATACATACACCATTAAACTTGAATATGTAGTTGATGCAAATTATTTATTTGATTATACCTATGAAGATCTCGCACATAATTTTGCTAAAGAATATGTAACCGATGAATTTACAGTAGACAAGCAAGACCCTCATACTCCTACAGTAAAATATGATGGTGATATTAAGACAACTATCCTTGATAAGGTACTTAATGTAATCACTTTCGGTTATTATGATGCAAAGGTTAAAGTGACTTTAACATCCAATGATGATGTGTCTGGTATTGACCATTTTGTTTATAGTTACATAAAGGGTGACAAAGTAAGCGATGTTAATGCAAGTCTTGAGAATGTTACAATTGAAAGTAAGAATATCACTCGGGAAGGAAAAACATTTATAGCAACATTTGATATTCCAAAAGATATTCTTAAAGAAACAAATCAGTTTAACGGAACTGTTGAATTTACCGCATTTGATCGTTCAACAAGAAATAGCGAACACAAAGAAACAGCAACAATTATTGTAGATAATATTGCACCAACCGCAACTATTACTTACAATGAACCGATTCAAAATGCTAATGATATTTCTTATTACGCAGGAAATATTGAAGCTAAAATTGTAATCAATGAGGCAAACTTCTATAAGGAAGATGTTGTTGTAAAAGTAAACGACAGGGATGTTGACGTCACATGGGTAAATGATAGCGTGGATATACATACGGGTAAGTTCATTCTTGCTGAAGACGGAGATTATATCGTTACTGTTAAGTATATTGATCGCTCAAAGAACGAAATGAAATACTACACTTCTAATCGTTTGACCATTGATACAAAAGCGCCTGTTGTTAGTGTTTCAAACGTTGTTAATAATTCTGCTAATCCTGATGAAAAATATGGATTTACTATAACAGCAAAAGATATAAACATAGATGCTGCTACGTTCAAACCAACGATTACAGCGGTGGTTTTAAATGAAAATGGCACATTTACAACAAAAACGATTCCTCTTGGAGACATGAACGCTGTAAAGGTTGGAGAGGAATACAGCTTCACTATTGATAACCTTACAGACGATGCTATTTATACGCTGATTTGTTCTGTTGAAGACATGTCTGACAATAAATACGAGAAGCTTGTTCTTTCTGATGGAAAAGAATATGAAAGCGTTCGTTTCTCCGTTAATCGTAATGGCTCAACTTATGGTATTGAGGAAAAAACGGCTGATCTCATACAAAAATATTATGTTCAGAATGTAAACAATAATGTTGTAGTTTATGAAACCAATGCAGATGCTCTTATCGAGAATAAGATAACAGTTAATGGTAAAGAAATTGTTAGGGGCAAAGATTACAGTGTGACCGAAGATGGCGGTAACGATGCTTGGATGAAGTACACTTATAACATAAATAAAGACCTCTTCGATGATGAGGGCGAATATACAATTGTTATTTCTTCAAAAGATAAGGCAGAAAATGATGCGTTCAGCGACATTAAAGACGCTAGTATTAAATTTGTTGTTGATCGCACTGCTCCGATTGTCACGGTCACCGGACTTGAAAAAGACGGGAGATACCAGACCGATAAACAGCCAGTGACGATTATTCCCACTGACGATGGAGGAGCTTTGAAATCAATAGTTGTTTCTCTTGTTGATAAAAACGGCAAAGCCATCAAAGAACTTGTTAATCTTTCTGGTGGAGAATTTTTAAAAGCACTTGAAGATGGAAGTGGTAAGTTGACATTTGAAGTTCCTGAAGGACTGTATCAGAATGTTAGAATTGTTTGCGATGATGAGGCTGATTTTGGGAACGAAGAAAACATTATCTATGATGAAACCATTGAGAATGTTTCCGTAGCAACCAGTTCATTCCTAATCTTCTGGGCAAACAAACCTCTCCGTTGGGGATCTATTGGAGGTGTCTTGTTAGTTACCGCTAGTGCTGCGGCATTTGTCTTCATTAGAAAACGCAAACTTAAATTGACTAAGTAATCGTAGGTTATTAAACATTGCCTCTTGGGTAAGGGTATTGCCCTTGTTCAAGAGGTAATGTGTCAAACAAATTAAAATGCTATATAAAGGGGAAAACAATATGAAAATCTGTCCAAAATGTAATGCACAACTCGATGACAATGCGGTTTTCTGTGCTAACTGTGGAACTCAATTTGTCGCTCAACCACAGCAACCGCAATTTACGCAGGGAACTGTGCCACCTCAGCCGAACTATGCACCAGCATACGATCCATTTGACCATACGGCGGAATTTGATCCTAAAGATATTTCTGATAATAAAGTATTTGCCATGCTTGGAT
>DFHZ01000182.1 GCA_002371985.1 Ruminococcaceae bacterium UBA3710
TTTTGAAAAAACACTTGACAAATCCGGAATGATGTGCTATAATAATAAAGTCGTCAGGAGATGACGGCAAGAAAAACACCGCGTGGGGGTTTAGCTCAGCTGGGAGAGCGTTTGACTGGCAGTCAAAAGGTCACCGGTTCGATCCCGGTATGCTCCACCAGCGGCAAGGTGCCGCACCCGATTCGAGAATAAAATCTTATGAAAACAAAGATTTTATATCCCGACCGGGTGTTCATCTATAAGACATCTTGCTCCACCAATTGAAAGTTACGGCGATGAAGTCGGGAACAAAACCTCATTATTATGAGTGGTTTGTTCTCGACAAGATTCTATTTTGCGGCTTTTTTGTTATATCGGTAAAATTTGAGATTTATATGGGCTTGTAGCTCAGTTTGGGAGAGCGTACGGTTCGCATCCGTAAGGTCGAGGGTTCGATCCCCTTCAGGTCCACCAGCGGTAAGGTGCCGCACCCAATTCGAGAATAAAACCTATTAAAATAAAGGTTTTATATCCCGATCGCGTGTTCATCTATAAGACATCTTGCTATATCACTAAGAAAGACAGTCCGTTTGGCGGACTGTCTTTCTTTTGCAGTAGTTTTTTATGCGTTTAATTTAATCATTGTTTTCTTGCAAATGCAAGCGGATTTAATAATGTTATCATATAATATTTCTCACATTTTTTTCTGCAATGTCAAATTTTTTAAATTTGGGAATTGATTTTCCCCAAGCCTTCATTTTTGCGTTGTCGGTATTGGTAATCATATCCTGCACAATACTGCTTGACGGATAAATTACAGACGACACTTTTAAATCAGTCAATATCTTTTTCGATGCTATTTTTAGTTCATTATATAATGCACTTATTATGACTCTACACCGAAATATTCTTAAGTGCTTTTATCATAAAGGGTCTTGGGAATGTTTCTCCTAACAAGCGACACCTCTGTGTCGGACTTTAAAGTATAAGTTAATATCTATAATTTGTATATTTTGTATACAATTCAAAGACAATTTCTATTGTGTT
The DNA here is from genome assembly GCA_002371985.1 of Ruminococcaceae bacterium UBA3710. Lineage (GTDB taxonomy): Bacteria > Bacillota > Clostridia > Oscillospirales > Acutalibacteraceae > UBA737. The sequence goes on from DFHZ01000182.1 coordinate 1,027, forward strand.
ATCAATTTTTTTACTGAAATTTTGAAAAATATAATCTTTATGTTGCAATTTGTCCGCGACTGATATACAATATTGGCATAAGTTGTTTGCTTATACTAATATTGAAGGTGAAATTATGGAAAATACTATGTGGGCATTAGTCAAAGACAAACCCGAAGAAGGTCTTACTATGAAACGGGTAGAGATACCTAAAGTAGGTCATGGAGAAGTAAAAATCAAAATACATAAAACTGCAATTTGCGGTACCGATGTACATATATGGCTTTGGAACGAATGGGCAAGGGAGACTATTAAACTCGGTACAACTGCCGGACACGAATATGTAGGCGAAATTGTTGAGGTCGGCGACGGTGTTGAAAACTGCAAAATAGGAGATATTGTTTCCGGAGAAGGTCATATCGTGTGCGGTCATTGTCGTAACTGCCGTGCAGGTAACGGTCATCTTTGTAAATTCACTAAAGGTGTAGGTGTAAACCGAAACGGTGCCTTTGCAGAATACTTGGTAATTCCGGCTACTAATGTTATCCAGACATCTCCCCGTATTCCCGAAGAACTCTATTCTATTTTTGACCCGTTTGGGAATGCAACACATACCGCTCTTTCCTTCCCGACTCTCGGAGAGGATGTTTTAATAACGGGTGCCGGACCTATCGGAATTATGGCAGCAGGAATAGCAAAATTCTCAGGTGCAAGAAATGTTGTAATAACCGATGTTAATGATTATAGATTAGGACTTGCAAAAGAATTCGGGGTTACAACTGTAAATACCGCCAAAGAAGACCTTAAAGAAATAATGAAAGGTTTAGGTATTATAGAAGGTTTTGATGTAGGAATGGAAATGAGCGGTAACAAATTCGCTTTAAATCAACTTATCGACTCTATGGTTACCGGCGGAAGAATTGCTCTGCTTGGAATTCAAAACCGTAATATTACCGAAATACCGATAAATACCATTATATGGAACGGTCTTAAAATCAAAGGTATTTACGGTCGTGAAATGTATGAAACATGGTACAAAATGGCTGCTCTTGTTGAGGCAGGTTTTCCGCTTGAAAAGATTATAACCCACAGATTTGACATTAAAGATTACAAAAAAGGTTTTGAAGCAATGATTTCAGGCAAATCCGGAAAAGTTATACTTGACTGGAGCAAAGTAAACGAAATCAAATAAAGGAGAATTGTTATGAACAAAACTGAAGCATTATTATTCTACAAAGAGTCTCTTGCTGAAATTGAAACGGCAGGTGTAAAAAAGAACGAACGACTTATCACGACTCCTCAATCGGCACATATTTTTGCCGACGGAAAAGAACTTTTAAATATGTGTGCCAATAACTACTTAGGTCTTGCCGATAACAAAGATTTGATTGAAGCATCCAAAAAAGCCTATGACGAATACGGTTACGGTTTAGCATCTGTTCGTTTTATTTGCGGAACGCAAAACATTCATAAGAAACTTGAAAAAAAGGTTTCAGAGTTTTTCGGAACGGATGATACTATCCTTTACTCTTCCTGCTTTGACGCTAACGGCGGTCTTTTTGAAACATTGCTCGGCAAAGAGGATGCAATAATATCCGACGAACTTAATCATGCTTCAATAATAGACGGTGTTCGCCTTTGCAAAGCCACGAGATACCGCTATAAAAACAACGATA
>DFHZ01000087.1 GCA_002371985.1 Ruminococcaceae bacterium UBA3710
TGTTATGCTTGTGAGTCCTGTGCAACCTTTAAATGCTCTCTCTCCTATACTTTTTACGCTGTCGGGAATTTCTATGCTTGTAAGTCCTGTGCAAAAGGAAAACGCTTCATCTCCTATAGTTGTTACACCGTCTCCTATTGTTACACTTGTAAGTCCTGTGCAACTGTAAAATGCTTCCTCTCCTATACTTTTTACGCTGTCGGGAATTTCTATGCTTGTAAGTCCTGTGCAATCTCTAAATGCCCAATCTCCTATACTTTTTACGCTATTTGGAATTATTATACTTGTAAGTCCTCTGCAAACGGCAAACGCTTCATTCCTTATACTTGTTACGCTATTTGGAATGGTTACGCTTGTAAGTCCTGTGCAAGCGTAAAATGCAGTATAACCAATACTTGTTACGCTGTCGGGAATTTCTATGCTTGTAAGTCCTCTGCAAGAGACAAACGCATAATCTCCTATACCTGTTACGCTATTTGGAATTGTTATGCTTGTAAGTCCTGTGCAACCGTAAAATGCACCATTACCAATACTTGTTACGCTGTCGGGAATTTCTATGCTTGTAAGTCCCTCGCAACCGTAAAATGCATATTCTCCTATACTTGTTACACCGCTTTGAATTTCAACTGTTACTATTGATTTTCTGTACGAATTCCAAGGCGAATCTGAATACCGATAATCATACATATCCGCTGTACCGGAAATAGTTAATAGCCCTTCACTGTCAAGTGTCCAAGTAATGTTATCGCCACATTTACCGGAAGCGATAATTTCGCCTTTAACATAATTATATACCCAATTAGCATTTAACAAATCATAGTTATATGAACCAATTTCTATTTGATTTCGTTGTTCTTGCGATCCGCCATAATAAACACTTGTAAGTCCTGTGCAACCGGAAAACGCATAATTCCTTATACTTGTTACGCTATTTGGAATGGTTACGCTTGTAAGTCCTGTGCAACCGGAAAATGAATATAAACCTATACTTGTTATGCTATTTGGTATTGTTACACTTTTAAGTGATGTACAACCGTAAAATGACCAACCGCCTATACTTGTTATGCTGTCGGGAATGGTTATGCTTGTAAGTCCTGTGCAACCGGAAAACGCATCATTCCCTATACTTGTTACGCTATTTGGAATTATTATACTTGTAAGTCCTGTGCAACGGTTAAATGCATAATTACCAATACTTGTTACGCTGTCGGGAATTTCTATGCTTGTGAGTCCCTCGCAATCGGAAAATGCATATTTTCCTATACTTGTTACACCGCTTTGAATTTCAACTGTTACTATTGATTTTCTGTACGAATTCCAAGGCGAATCTGAATACCGATAATCATACATATCCGCTGTACCGGAAATAGTTAATAGCCCTTCATTATCAAGCGTCCATGTAAGATTATCACCGCATGTGCCAGAAGTTACAATATCATCAGCAAATACCGAAAAGGTTGGTAGTGAAGCAACAATAATAAGCACCGCTAAAGTTACCGAAATTATTTTACCTAATTTTTTGTTTAACATAATTTTTCCTCCAAAACAAAAAAGCCCACTTCCTGTGTGAGCAAAATATTAAGTTTTGTGTGGTATCGTAATTATATCATAATCAAATCTAAAAATCAACAAAAGTCTACCGTGATACTGACTGTTTGTATTACAACAGAGCATTTGAAAATCACATATTATAAAAAAGCCTTGTAAAATTTTCAAAATGTGGTAAAATAGTCTAAGTAATTATTTTATGTTTAGGAGATATATAAATGGCTAAAGAAGTATTAGTTGAAGTTTCAGCAAGACATGTGCATGTAACAAAGGAAACCCTTGAAATCCTTTTCGGAAAGGGTCATGAACTTACAAACAAGAAGAACCTTTCACAGCCCGGTCAATTCGCCTGTGAAGAAAAGGTTGAAATCGTAGGAAGCAAATCAAGTCTTAAGGCTTCAATACTCGGTCCTTGCAGAAATGCCGACCAGGTTGAGTTGTCGCTTACCGATGCCCGTTCTATCGGTGTTACCGCTCCTATCCGTGAGTCGGGCGATGTTGCAGGGTCAGGCTCTTGCAAGTTAGTAGGTCCTTGCGGTGAGGTTGAACTTACCGAGGGCGTTATCGCTGCTAAGCGTCATATCCATATGACCGTTGCTGACGGCGAAAAATTCGGTCTTAAAGACAAGCAGGTTGTATCGGTTAAAATACCGACCGACGGCAGAGCATTGATATTTGACGATGTTGTTGTAAGAGTAAGCGACTCTTATGCTCTTGCTATGCATATTGATACCGACGAAGCAAATGCTGCCGGTGTTCCCGGAAGTTGCACCGGTGAAATTCTTGCATAATTTAGGTCTCTATTTACATATTCCGTTTTGCGACAGAAAATGTGCATATTGCGATTTTTATTCGCTAATCGGAGGAGAAAAATTAAAAGACGAATATTTGTCTGCCCTTTTGGTGGATATTAAACTTAAGGGCGGTCAGTTCGACCGCCCTTTTGATACTGTTTATATAGGCGGAGGAACGCCCTCTGTTTTAGGCGATAAAATTGCCGTTTTGCTTGATACTGTAAAGAGCAGTTTTAATATAACTGCCGATGCCGAAATCACCGCAGAGGTAAACCCCGATGTTTCAGACGAATTTCTGCATTTTGCAAGTTTGAACGGTGTCAACAGAATTTCGGTAGGAATTGAGAGCGGAATAGACAGCGAACTTAAAACTCTCGGCAGAACGCATACAAGGCAAGACGCAATAAATGCGATAAACCGCATAAAAAAACACGGCTTTAAAAATATTTCCGCCGATTTAATGATATGCCTTCCTGACAGTAATTTATGTACGCTTAAAGAAAACCTTGATTTCTTTTTATCCCTCCAAATTCCGCATATATCTTCGTATATTCTGAAAATTGAGCCTAATACTAAATTTTATAAGTTCACACCTCCTCTGCCAAGTGAAGACGAAGAAGCGAAGCAGTACCTTTTTATGTGTGAATATTTAGAAAATCACGGATATACGCACTATGAAATTTCAAATTTTGCCCTTGACGGATTTTCGAGCAAACATAATCTTAAATACTGGGAATGCAAAGAATATTTAGGTTTGGGTCCGTCGGCTCATTCATTTATAGACGGCAAAAGATTTTATTATAATAGAGATATAAAAGAGTATATTAAAAACCCGCATACGGTTTTTGACGATTTCGGCGGCAGCACCGAAGAAAAAATTATGCTCGGTCTTCGTCTTAAAAAAGGTATATTATTATCCGATTATATATCAGACGATAAAATAAAGAGTTTAGAAAAACTCGAAAAAGCAGGTTTTATAAACATAAACGGAAAAAGAATTTCACTAACCGATAGAGGAATGCTTGTTTCAAATGCCGTTATCGGGGAGATATTGGAGTTGTTATAGTGCTATGAAGACATATAAAATTCACTTAATAAGGCACGGAATTACCGACGCAAACCTTGAGGGAAGATATATCGGTATAAGAACCGATTTACCGCTTTGTCCTTCTTCAGTCAGAGAATTAAAATTGCTAAACGAAACGGGCGGTTATCCCGAAATCGGTGCCTTATATACGAGCCCTATGCTTCGTTGCAAACAAACTGCGGCTATTCTTTTCCCCGGATTTGAAGCAAAAGAAATAGACGAACTTGCCGAATATGATTTTGGTGAATTTGAGGGAAAAACCGCCGAGCAACTTGAGGTAAACGAAAGTTACCTTGAATGGACTTCGGGAAAAATTCCTTCCCCTCCGGGCGGAGAGTCAAGCACCGATTTCATAAAAAGACAAGCACTTGGCATAAACTTGATTGTGAGGGATATGATGGATAATAATGTAAGGGAATCTGCCGTTATTATGCACGGCGGTGCTATTATGATGCTCCTTGGCAACTGTGCTGTTCCACGCAAACATTCGGTTGAGTGGACAAGCGAACCGGGACACGGATATTCGATACTTATAACTCCTTCTTTATACCATAGCAGTGGTATTTTAGAAGTGTACGATGTAATTTGATATGGTTAATATAGGAAACGATTGGGACGAAATTCTAAAGGACGAATGGCAAAAGCCATATTATAAAAACCTTCGGAATTTCTTAAAAAACGAATATAAAAACTATACGGTTTATCCTGATATGTATGATATATTCAACGCACTTAAATATACCTCTTTTGCAGATACAAAGGTGGTAATTATCGGTCAGGACCCTTATCACGAGCCAAATCAGGCACACGGACTTTGCTTTTCGGTAAAGAAAGGGACCCCTCCCCCTCCGTCGCTTTTAAACATATACAAAGAGTTGTCAACCGATGTCGGTTTTGTTATTCCCGACCACGGAGAACTTACCGCTTGGGCAAAACAGGGAGTTTTACTGCTTAACACCGTTTTAACCGTACGAAAAGGACTTGCCAACAGTCATAAAGGAAAAGGTTGGGAGATTTTCACCGACGAGATAATTAAAAAACTCAATCAAAAAGATACTCCCGTTGTTTTTTTGCTTTGGGGAGCAAATGCTCGGAAAAAATCCGCTCTTATAACAAACAAATCACATAGTATTCTCGAACAGGTCCACCCGAGCCCTCTTTCCGCTTACGGCGGTTTTTTCGGGTGCAAACACTTTTCAAAAACGAACGAGATACTTTCAAAAGCAGGGCTTAAACCTATTGACTGGCAACTGTAAAGGAGACAATATGAAATCAACCGGAATAATAAGAGGCGTCGATAAAATGGGTAGGGTTGTTATCCCTAAAGAACTCCGAAATAATCTCGGCATCAAAAATTCAGAAGACAGTTTTGAAATTTTTGCAGAAGATGATAAAATAATCTTAAAAAAGTATCAGCCTACCTGTATTTTCTGCGATAACCTTGCTGACGGCATTGAGTACGAAGGCAAGTGCGTCTGCGAGAACTGTATAGACAAACTTAAATCTCTTTTGGACGAAAAAAACATAATAAATCATATTGACGGAGAATAAATATGAAAAGAATTATTTCTATTACTCTTATTGTATTTTTGATAACATGGGGACTGACATCATGCAGAAAGCCGGAAAACAGCAAAAACGGCAACAACCTTACACCAACGGCTATCCACCTTGCCGAAATCTAACATTACGGAGAAAATATGAACAGTTTTTTAAAACCGCAAGATTACGAAGAACAGGCATGCCCGCTTTGTATAGACAATCTTAAAAACGGCACAAATATTACAAAAATACCAACCGGTCGGGTTATAGACAAGTTGGACGAATACCTTAACAGAAATGACTATGACGGTGCATTAAGGCATCTTTTATACTGGAAAGGCGAAGCCGAATTCGGAAACGATTTACGGGGAAAATTCTCGGTATTAAATGAACTTTTAGGGCTTTACCGCAAAACAGGTAAAAAAGAAGAAGCGATAAATACCGTTCACGAAATTTTAGATGTTATAAAACTGCTTGATAACGAAAATTCTGTTTCGAGTGCGACCGCATACCTTAACTGTGCTACCGTTTACAAGGCATTTGGCATTTTAGAGCCGTCGCTCCGACTTTTCGAGAAAGCAACCGAAATATACGAAAAGGAACTAAAAGAGGACGATTCAAGGCTTGGCGGACTTTATAATAACTTCGGGCTTCTTCTTTGCGACCTTGAAAGATTTGACGAGGCATTAAACCTTTATGAAAAGGCAATAGAAACTATGAAAAAGGCGGAAAACGGCGATTTAGAGGTTGCTATAACCTACCTTAACATTGCCGATATTTATGAAAAAATGCTTTCGCCGCAATATGCCGAAAGCAAAATAAACGAGTGCTTGTCTATTGCTGAAAATATAGTTTTATCGCATAACCCTCAAGACGGATATTATGCTTTTGTTATCGAAAAATGTGCACCTACATTTAATTATTACGGCAGATTTGCTTTGGCAAATGAATTAGAGAAGAAAGCGAAAGAAATATATGAAAGGGCTTGAACTGTCAAAGAGGTATTTTGAAGAATACGGCAGACCGATGCTCCAAAAAAACTTTGCCGATGTGCTAAGTAAACTTGCCGTAGGTCTTATCGGAAGCGGTTCTGAATGCTACGGTTTTGACGACGATACCTCTACCGACCACGATTTTGAACCTGCTTTTTGTATTTTTATACCCGACGAAGATATTATCGACCGCAAAACCGCTTTTAATCTTGAAAGAGCCTATTATAAACTTCCGAAAGAATTTTTGGGATTTAAGCGAAGTATTTTAAATCCCGTTGGCGGAAGCAGACACGGGGTCATAAGAATTTCCGATTTTTTTGAGGCAAAAACGGGTTCAAAGAGTGGAAAATTATCTGTAAACGATTGGTTTTCGGTACCCGAATATGCACTTTTTGAAGCAACAAACGGCGAAATTTTCTTTGATAATTTTGGTCTTTTATCGAAACTGCGAAAAGATATTTCTTATTATCCCGAATCTGCAAGACTAAAAAAACTCGCAGGAAATCTACTGCTTATGGCACAGTCGGGACAGTATAATTACGGCAGATGCATTTCCCACGGCGAAAAGGCTTCCGCCCAAATGGCTGTTTTTGATTTTGTAAAAAGCGGAATGCAAACCGTTTTTATTTTAAACAAAAAATATATGCCTTATTATAAATGGTCATTTAAGGCCCTTTCCAATCTGCCGAAACTTTCAAATCTTTATGACAGTTTTGAATATTTAATAACGACCGACAACGAGAATGCAGAGATTAAAAAGCAGATAATTGAGGATATTTGTGCCATTGTTTCAAACGAAGTAAAAGAGCAGGGTATCGTAAAAGAAAGCGATACCGAACTTGAAAGATTGGCTTACAAGGTTAACGATAGCATATCCGATAATTCAATCAGAAATCTGAATATTTTTTACGGAGTATAAAAAACGCCAAGCATTTTGCTTGGCGTTAATTTTTTATTTAACTTTTTCTTTTTTACAATAATATACCAATTCCTGCAAAGAGCCACAGAAAGCAATTATACAAACGCACAGTCCGTAAATGTTAAATGCCGTAGTAGGAAGCAAAATCAAATACGGAACGGCAAAAACTCCGATACTCGTCATTTTATTCAATATAGTATGTAGAGAAGAAAACCTATGAAATCTTACAGCAGAGACTGCATAAGCGGATATTCTCACAATCAGTATTATTATTACAAAAGTCCAGTTAAATCCCCAAAGTTGTTCAAAAAGTTTCGGCATAAGTTTAATCATCATTACAGAATAAAATGTCAAATCTGCAACACTGTCAAGTTTTGCCCCGAATTCGCTTGTTATTTTAAGTTTTCTGGCAATGAAGCCGTCTACCGAATCGCTTAAACCGCAAAACGAATAAACTATGAAAAAACTAAGTTCAAGGGGTTTAAGAAATATTATTGCTATCGCACCCAAAAGCCTGATACTGGTAACGAAATTAGCAATATTTTTCTTTATTTCCATGTCTTACCTCCTAAAACAATCACACTAACTATTATACTAATATAAAAAATAATTGTCAATATTTAATAGTTATCTAAAAAAGAGTGTGTTTCGCCGCAATCGGAATCTCTCCACCCGGGAATGGTAGCCATATTCACATTATGCAAACTTCTGAAGATATTGTCGTCTGCATTAGGATTAAATTCCCTTATTTTTTTAATCAATTCTTTTGTTTCTTTTCTTTTTGAAAGCGATTCGTCAAAGGCACTGTCCTCGGTAAAGCGACAAGCACAACGAAGAAAATGCAAATCATTATAATTGCACCAAGAAATAATATCCCTTTCTTTAACGCAATAAAGGGGTCTTATCAGTTCCATTTCCTCAAAATTCGTGCTATGAAGTTTCGGAAGCATTGTTTTTATTTCCGAAGAATACATCATACTCATCAAAGCGGTTTCAATAACATCATCAAAATGATGCCCGAGTGCTATTTTGTTGCAGCCGATAGACCTCGCCTTGTCATAAAGTGCTCCCCTTCTCATCCTTGCACAAAGGTAACAAGGCGAACCTCCTGCACTGTAAGCCACATCAAAAATGTTACTTTCAAAAACTTCAATATCAATATTTAAAAGTTTTGCGTTTTCTTCTAACAATTCCCGATTTGGTTTAGCATATCCGGGGTCCATAACTATATATTTGAGTGAAAAAGGAACCTCACTATGCCTTTTTAACTGCTCCATACATTTAGCAAGCAACATACTGTCTTTTCCGCCGGAAATACAAACTGCTATACAGTCATTTTCCTTGATTAAATCATACTCTTTAACAGCCCTTATAAAGTTATTCCAGATGGTTTTACGATACTTTTTAATAATGCTTCGCTCGATTATTGTATGTTTTTCAAGTTCTCTTTTCATATATCTTCTTTATTCGGTTCAAAAACAGGCATATATTTTACCTTGAAACTATTTATCCTGTTAAGTTTGTCTATTCTTTCCTTAGTTTCTTTATCGTCTATCTTGCCGGTTCTTATATACCTGTCAAGAACGGCATAGGTAAAGCCTAAATTGTCCTCGTCGGTTTTACCGCAAAGCCCGTCAATAGGTGTTTTATCGACAAGTTCGTCAGGAAGTCCCAAAAGTCTGCCGATTTCTTTCACTTCCCTAACGGTAAGTTTTGAAATAGGTCCGAAATCCCCTGCTCCGTCGCCGTATCTTGTGGCATATCCGACATAATCTTCGGACAAATTGCAGGTGTTTGCCACTCTTCCGTTTACGCACTGTGCCACGGCATAAAGGGTCGTCATTCTTATTCTCGGGGGGATATTTGTTGTAGACTGAACCGAAAGTTCCAATTCTTCGCCGATAGATTTTTTCAAAGCATCAATCGTACTCTTTACATTTATTTCATAATGCTTAATACCGAGATGATTGACAAGTTTGTAAGAACAGTCAATATCCTCTTGTTTGCCCGACGGCATAAGAACACCGATAACCCTCTCTTTGCCGAGTGCCTCAACGCAAAGAGCTGCCACAACCGAACTGTCTTTTCCTCCCGAAATTCCTATAACGGCATTACAGCCTTTTCCGTTTTCTTCAAAGAAATTTCTTATAAAGGAAACGCAATCATCCTTAACTTTTAAAGCATTAAACATAGTTATGCCTACTTTCTATAATATGTAGAATACTCCTGACAGGTTTTAAAATTTTATCTTAAAGCGTAAATTTAGTAATGCTCTTCTTACCTTTTTTAACAATTATACCGCTTTTGAGTGCCTCTTCGGTAATTGCGAAAGACGGGTCGGTTATTTTTTCGTCATCAACCGAAACACCGCCCTGCATAACAAGTCTTCTTGCCTCGCCGTTTGAAGCGGCAAGCCCACCGCTTACCATAAGGGTCAAAATACCGATTTTACCATCGGTTAAGTTTTCGCTTTTAATCTCTACCGTCGGCATATTTTCGTGTTGACCTGCACCGGAGAAAACGGCTCTTGATGTTTCCTTAGCCTTTGTTGCCTCTTCTTCACCGTGGACAAGTTTTGTAAGTTCAAATGCTAAAATCTCTTTTGCAGTGTTAAGTTGACTGCCCTCCCATTTATCCATTTCGTCAATCTCTTCAAGAGGCAGGAATGTAAGCATTCTTATACATTTAAGAACATCGGCATCGCCGACATTTCGCCAATACTGATAAAATTCATAAGGAGATGTTTTTTGAGGGTCAAGCCATACAGCCCCACCGACAGTTTTACCCATTTTCTTGCCCTCAGAATTAAGAAGCAGGGTTATTGTCATAGCATAAGCGTCTTTTCCGAGTTTCTTTCTTATGAGTTCGGTGCCACCGAGCATATTCGACCATTGGTCATCTCCGCCGAACTGCATATTGCAACCGTATTCTTTAAAGAGATGATAAAAATCATAACTTTGCATAATCATATAGTTAAATTCAAGGAATGAAAGACCCTTTTCCATTCTTTGTTTATAGCATTCGGCTCTTAACATATTGTTTACCGAAAAGCAGGGTCCTACATCACGCAAAACATCAATATAGTTAAGTTTAAGTAGCCAGTCGGCATTATTGACCATTTGAGCCTTACCCTCGCCGAATTCAATAAAACGGCTCATCTGCTTTTTAAAGCAATCGCAGTTATGTTTAATCATTTCGGGCGTCATCATAGAACGCATATCGGTTCTTCCCGACGGGTCGCCTATATAGCCTGTTCCTCCGCCTATTAAGGCTATCGGTCTGTTACCCGCCATTTGAAGTCTTTTCATAAGGCAAAGAGCCATAAAATGACCGACATGAAGACTGTCCGCAGTAGGGTCAAAACCTATATAAAACACGGCTTTACCATTATTGATAAGTTCCTTGATTTCTTTTTCATCCGTTACCTGAGCAATAAGACCTCTGGCAACCAACTCTTCATAAATTCCCATTATTTTAACTCCTATCCAACAGCTCTTTCGCTGAATTATACAGATTTTCGGTTATTTCCGTTCCCGACATAATTCTTGCAATTTCGGCAATTCTATCTTTATAGGAAAGCGGTTTAACCTCGGTAAATGTTCTGTTATCCATTACCTTTTTTTCTATTTTTAAATGATTTGTTCCGCAACTTGCGATTTGTGCCAAATGGGTTACGCATATAACCTGCCGTGTTTTTGAAACGGCAGCCAACTGCTTACCGACCTTTCCGGCGGCAAAACCGCTTATTCCCGTATCAATTTCATCGAAAATAAGTGTATCGACATCGTCCTTTTCGGCGAGAACACTTTTTATTGCCAACATTATTCTTGAAAGTTCTCCGCCCGATGCTATCTTGCTAAGCGGCTTAAAATCTTCGCCGACATTCGTTTTTACGATAAACTCAACAACATCGCAACCCTGCTTTGTATATCTTCCCTTTTTAAGGTTGACCGAAAACTCAACATTTTCCATATTAAGGTACTTTAAAACATCGGTTACATCACTTGAAAACTTCTTTGCCGATTTTTCCCTTGTAGCGGTCAACTTTTCGGCAAGTTCTATAAGCCTTTCGGTTGATTTATCGAGTTCTTTTGCAAGTTTTTCTTCGGTTTCACTCGATAGCATTATCGTTTCGAGTTCGGCTTTTGCTTTCGCCGAATATGACAAAACCTCTTCTTCGCTGCCACCGTATTTTCGCATTAAACGGTTAATAAGGTCGAGCCTGTCCGAAATACTTTCCCTATCGGGGATACCGTCGCTTATTGATTTTAAATAGGTATACAAATCGTCATTTACTGTTTCGAGTTCAGCCGATATTCTGCTTAATGTTTCGGTGGTTTTTGCTATTTCACCCGACTTTAGAGCCGAAATACTGCGAACCGCATTGTTTACTATTGTAACGGCACCGTCTTTTTCGTCTTCTCCACCGATAAGTGAACGGGCAGTATTGATACCGTTTACGGTTTTTTCAAAACTTTCGGCAACTTCAAGTTGTTCTTTAAGTTTTTCCTTTTCGCCGACAACGATTTTTGCATCATCAATTTCTTTTATCTGAAAATTCAAAAGGTCA
>DFHZ01000070.1 GCA_002371985.1 Ruminococcaceae bacterium UBA3710
GGACCTTGTTATATCCATTTAACTACAGGGGCAAATATTTAAAGTTCCTACAAATTTTACAATAACAAACTAAAAAAGTCAATAGAAAAACTTTATTATTTATTTCATTAAACAACAAATACTTGTATATTACCTTAATCTTTGATATAATAACTCTATATTAGACAAAAGGGATGATAAAATGAAGGCAGGTTTCAGAAAAAGTTTATTTGGTTTTAACAGCGACGATGTTATAGAGTACATAGAAAAAACTCACAAAGATTTTTCCGAGAAAGAAACCCTTTTAAATGAAAAAATAGATGAATTAAAAGATGAATTAAACTCTGCGAAACTGCAAATTTCCGATATTATTGCCGAAAAAACAAAAATTGAGAATGACCTTAAAGAATATACCGAAAAGTATGACGAAATCGAGCGTTTATCTCAAAACATCGGCAAATTATATCTTGTTTCCGAAGCAAACGCAAACGCAGTGATTGAAAACGCAAAACAGAGCAGAGAAATATCAGAAGAGGCTGTTTCAAAGAGCATTAAGTGTGCTGACGATACATATTCTTCCCTTGCTTCTTTAAAAGACGAAATCGTAAAAACTTCCTCAGAATACTTAGAAAAAATAAACTCGCTTATGCTTTCGCTTGAAAGTATGAAAAACAATATATACAACAATAATTTATCTGCCGAAAAGAGTATCGAAGAATACGAAGAACTTTTAAACAGTATTAAGAATAAAATATGACATATAAAATTGACACAAAAGATTTAAAAGAACTATCACCAAAACTTAAATTCGGTGATAGAGTTATTCTTTCGGGAACGGTTTTTACGGCAAGAGACGCCGCCCACAAGCGAATATTTGAGTTAATAAAAAATAACGAGGAACTGCCATTTGAAATAAACGGAGCCGTTATTTATTATGCCGGACCAACTCCGACACCCGATAATCTCGCCATTGGCAGCTGCGGACCTACAACTTCGGGTCGCATGGACTCTTTTACGCCTACACTTTTGGATATGGGACTTACGGCAACTATCGGCAAAGGCGAACGAAGCGACGAGGTTATTAACTCAATAATAAAAAACAAATCTGTTTATCTTTGTGCTATTGGCGGAGCGGGAGCATTAGCATCAAAGCATATAACAAAATGTGATGTTATCGCATTCGATGATTTAGGATGCGAATCAATTAAAAAACTTGAGTTTTCCGAATTTCCGCTTATAATAGGTATTGATTGTAGCGGCGGAAACATTTTCAAAAGATAAAGTATAAACACGGCAAGAGTATAAAACCTCTTGCCGTGTTTTTTTATGGATCATAATGTGCCTTTACAAAATCAAAAAGTTCGTTTATCCTATCATTTTCTTTAGAAAGATACAGATAACCAAACAATGCTTCAAGACCCGTTGCTGTATGGTATTCCTGTTTTGTGGCATTTTTAGGGGTTGAATTAGTATGAAAATTTCTTCCCCTTTTAAATATTGCCATTTCGGTTTCATTAAGCAAAGGCTCTATTATTCCAAAAACCTTTGTTTGTGCTGTGGCAGATACCCATTTAACCGATTCTGAGTGCAGTGCACCTGAAGGTCTATTTATTTCGGCTAAATATGACCTTACCAAAAGCCCGTAAACCGCATCGCCGACAAAACACAAAACCGATGGGCTTAAACTACTGATATTATCCATCAAATTCACCGCTAATCAACAAAGTCAAACTCAACATCATAAACATTTACGGTATCGCCCTCTTGTATCCCTGCTTTTCTGAGAGCCTCGATAATTCCACTTGACCGCAAAACTCTTTCAAAATACTGCAAAGATTCATAGTCATTAGGGTCGACCGTGTTCATAACATCTACTATCCACGGTGCATCCTCAACAAAGTAGACACCGTCGCAACATCTGATATTAAATGTACGCTTTTTGCTTACCGTATAATCAATATGCGGTTTAGGCTCTGCTTCATATTTAATTATCGGGGGAAGTTTTTGAAGTTCGGCGGCAACGCAATCAATTACTGCCTTTGTACCTTCAGCAATGGCTGCCATAATCGGGAAAAACTTATAACCTTTTTTCTCAAAATAATTCCTTAATTTTTCAATGTCCTCGTCTTCACACAAATCGCACTTATTTGCAACAACTATCTGAGGACGGTTTACAAGATCACTGCTGAATACTTCTAATTCCTTATTGATTTTATTAAAATCGTCTATCGGGTCTCTGCCCTCACTGCCTGAAGCGTCAATAATATGAAGGAGCATTCTGCATCTTTCAACATGGCGTAAAAACTCATGACCGAGTCCTACACCCTCTCCTGCACCTTCGATAAGACCGGGAATATCCGCCATAACAAAAGAAGAGCCTTCGCCCATTCTTACAACGCCCAAAACAGGAGTTAAGGTAGTAAAATGATAGTTGGCAATCTTAGGTTTAGCCTCGCTTACAACCGAAATAAAGGTTGATTTTCCGACATTCGGAAAACCTATGATCCCGACATCCGCCAAAAGTTTCAATTCAAGAACAACATCAAGTTCTTCACCGGGATTACCGTTTTTTGCAAATCTCGGCACCTGCCTTGTAGATGTCGCAAAATGGATATTGCCCCATCCGCCGTTTCCGCCTTTTGCAACAACATAAGGCTCGTCGTCCGAAACATCGGCAATAATTCTGCCGGTTTCGGCATCCTTAACAACCGTACCTCTCGGGACGAAAATCACTAAATCAGGAGCACTTTTTCCCGTGCATCTGGTTGCACCGCCGTTCTGTCCGTTTTCGGCGGCATACTTTCTTTTATATCTGAAATCGGCAAGAGTTGAGAGATTATCGTCAACCTTAAAAATTATATCTCCGCCTCTACCGCCGTCTCCGCCGTCAGGTCCACCGGCGGCAACATATTTCTCTCTATGAAATGAAACCGCACCGTTTCCGCCGTTTCCCGCTTTTAAATGAATTTTTGCTATATCAACAAACATCAGTTTTCCTCAAAAAAGTCTTCATCAAAGGAAGGCTCCTCTATCTCAATACCGTTAAAAATTTCTTTTGCTTTTTCTAAATCTGCTTCGTCTACATAAACATTGATTTTTGTATAAAACCCGCCGAATCCGATATGCATACTGCCCGATAAATCAGGCTCATCGCTCGTAAATAAAATACCGTTTTCCTTTAAAGCATCGCAAAAAACTTCGGCTAAAACAGGGTCTTCTATACTTTCCGCAAGTTGCGGATTTTCAATTACTATTACGGCATCTTCCTCGGATTTGTTGCCATCGACATTTTCATAGTTTTCGACTGACAGTTCCGCCCCACAAATAGGGCACAGTTCCGCATTATCTTCACAAGCATAAGCACATACATGACAAATCTTCATAAAAACACTTCCTATGAAAAATTTAAAAAACCGGACAGCAAAAAGCATTGCCACCCGGAATAAAATTCTAATAATAATTACTGCTCTGCGTAAATGCTAACCTGTTTACGGTCCTTGCCTACACGCTCAAATTTAACCTTGCCGTCAATAAGAGCAAAAAGAGTATCATCTGAGCCACGGCCGACATTGTTGCCCGCATGGATATGAGTACCTCTTTGGCGAACGAGAATGTTACCGGCAAGAACAAACTGACCGTCAGCACGCTTAACACCAAGACGCTTTGATTCGGAATCACGGCCGTTCTTGGTGGAGCCCATTCCCTTTTTATG